>NZ_CP034562.1:4587500-4810000 GCF_003970675.1 Flammeovirga pectinis | reverse complement strand
CTTTTAATGCATATAATTCTGATACTTTATTGTCAGCAAAAATGTTGATTGCATTTTCAAACAAAATAGCCTTACCTCCACCCTTAACATAGTTGTAAATGATATTCTTAGTAGAACTACTATAATTACCATCGCCTACAATCACAATATCTGCTTTCTCTAATTTAGACACTGATAATCTATTTGATTGTATAATATTGATAGGGTAACCTATTATTTGATCAAAATAAAACCAGATCCCTCCAAAATCAGTAGCATTGGTCTCTTCTCCTGATACTACCGTAATTTTTAAAGGTGATATAAATTCAGAACATTCTAGTAGTTGCATACTATTCTGTATTTTAACTTCAGCTTGGTACTTATCTTTCAATAAAGAAAATAAAGATGCTTTTCCACTTGAAAGTAAAGAGACTTCACTTATAATGATACTTCCTTTATCAAAATACTCTCCATTCAATGTTGTATCATTTTTAAGGTAACCGAGGTTTATATTTTCATTCATTAATGTAGATACGAACCTAACTTGGTTAAGTGATGACCATGGAATAACATAGACAGATGTGTCTGTGATGGCATTATTACTACTTTGAATGTTTAAGTTATACTTTGATGTAGGTATGGATATTTTTTTTTCAGTCTTTATTACATCTAAATTATAAGCATAAGGTAAAGCCCATGATGTTAAATCATATGTTAAGGAGTCGTTATATATTACCTTAGGTGAAAAAAGAACATCTAATGCTCTACCCATGGTTTGATTATTAGTTAATACTATATCTCCTTTTTTAATGAATTGCGTTTCTACATTTTTAGTAGAATATCTATATCCTTCAATCTCAAATGAATTCATTGATTGACTAAATTCAATTTGATGTTTCTGTAATAAGTGTAATAATGTATTTACTCTAGACCTATCTTTATCTACTTTTATGATATACGTAACATCATTTTTATTCTTTTTATAATCAAAATAGTTTTTATACTCCTTTAATAATTGATTTTTGTATTTGCTTGCTGTAATTAATGTCATCAGAGTTGTTTCAAAATGCTTTTCAATTCTATCATTTAATGTCAACTCTTGAGATCTTTTTGTTCTTTTTAAAGATAATCCTGCAACACCATGACCTCCTTGTTCAAATGTAAATCCTACTGCTCCATTTAAACATGTCCAACTATCACCATAACTTGGATAAAGTAGATCAAACACCTCTTCTGTAAAGTAACTCCAGTCTCGTTCTTTAAATACTTTGATGTATTCTTTTGATGCTATTTTTTGATATTCTCTTTGCCAATCTGTAATTGCTGTATTAATAGGTTCTGCTGGTGGCCCAAAGAAATATGAATATTGAGGCATCATTTCATGAAAATCTACGTAAACCTCAGGCATCCAAGTTCTATAAAATTTAGTTCTTTCTTGTGTTTCTTTTTGAGTAAGCCAAGCCCAATCTCTATTTAAATCAAAAATATAATGATTATACCTTCCAGAAGGCCAGCTTTCTATATGAGTCCAATCATTTGGATCAGAATTAATAAAAACGCCTTGTTTTTGATTGTATGATGTTACATAACGATCTCTTCCATCTGGGTTCATACATGGATCAATTATTACAACTATGTTATCAAAAATTTGAGAGAACTCTGTTGAATCTTCTACAGAAGAAACTAACTCATATAAAACTTTTAAAGCTACCTCAGAACCTGAAGCTTCATTACCATGAACATTATAACCTAACCAAACAATTGGAATATCTACTTTAGGCTCCCCTGCCAAAAAACCTGCTCTTTGTAAATTTGATATTCTTATTTCTTCTAACCTTTCAATATTTTTAGGAGAAGAAAAAGCAAGTGCTATTAATTCCCTCCCTTCTGATGATTCTCCATAGTTAAATAATTTTATACTTTGAGATTTCAAAGAGACTTCTTTACAGTAATCAATGATTTTATGATGATAAGTAAATTTAGTTCCTAAAGAATAGCCTAAATATTCAGAAGGTGATTTAATTTCTTGACTGAAAATTGGGCTTGCTAAAATTGAACAACAGATCAACTGAATTAAAAACAGTAGTCTTGGCATATTGATAAGGATGAAAGTCTATTTTTTGATTTAAAAATTAAACTACAAAGAATTCTTTTAATCAGCTATCTTATTTAAATAGTTATATTAATAATTATCAGATTATGAGATAATTATATTTTTTATAAAAATAAGTAACTTTTATACGCTTATATTTTATTAACAACTAATAATTGTTATATTTGAAATACAATAATCCCCTATTGTACAATTAACTAAATAACATTAACTGTATTTTTAATGCGACTATTATCCTTTTTTGCAATCCTCTACATAACTAGTTTATGTAATGTGTTTGCTAATGTCGACAGTAACGAACCTACTTCAAAGTCTAAAACAGAAGAAGTAAGTAATTCGAACGTCAGGTATATCTTTCTACAAGCAGTAAAAAAAGACTGTTTAGAAGGAGATACTGAAATCCTTTCTTCAATTATCAGAGTTGATATTTCTAACTTTTCTGAGCAAAAGTTTTCTTTATTGACAAAATTTCAAGAAATGGTACAAAGTAAATATCCTAAGAACGTTATTCATGTTAATTTGAATAGTATTCATGGAATTTATACTGATTTGAGGGCAGCATCAACTGCAAAAAAAGCAGTAATTGACAATGTCAGTCAATCTAGTTCGATCGTAATAAAATAACAAAAAAGGCGAAATCAATATTGATTTCGCCTTTTTTAATTACATCTATTTCTATTTATTCTTAAATACTAATTGATCATTTTCAATATCAATTAACACTATAGAATCTTTTTCAACTTTACCACTTAAAATAGACTTTGATAGATCATTCAAAATATATCTTTGAATTACTCTTTTTAAAGGTCTAGCTCCAAATTCTGGTTCATAGCCTAAATCAGCAACTTTTTTAAGTGCTTCTGGAGTAATCTCAATCTCGATACCATTTGCACGAATACGTTTCTGAATATCTTTAAACTGAATTGAAGCAATTTTACCCATGTTCTCTCTAGTTAAAGGTTGGAACATACATATTTCGTCTATTCTATTTAAAAACTCTGGGCGAACTGTATTTTTCAATAAATCAAGAGCTTGAACTTTACAGCCTTCTAAAATTTCGTCTTTTTCTAAAACAGTTTCTGCTTTTTCTAAATCTCCTATTTTATCCATCATAAAGTGAGCACCCATATTTGATGTCATGATCACGATAGTATTTTTGAAGTCTGCAACTCTACCTTTGTTATCAGTAAGGCGTCCATCATCTAATACTTGAAGTAAAATATTAAAAACATCAGGGTGAGCTTTTTCTATTTCATCCAATAAAATAACCGAATAAGGTCTTCTTCTTACCTCTTCTGTAAGTTGTCCACCTTCATCATAACCAACGTAGCCCGGAGGCGCTCCAATCAAACGGCTTACAGCATGTTTTTCTTGGTACTCTGACATGTCAATACGAACCATCGCTTTTTCATCATCAAAAAGATAGTCTGCTAAAGCTTTAGCTAACTCTGTTTTACCAACACCTGTAGTTCCTAAGAATAAGAATGAGCCAATTGGTCTTCTTGGATCTTGTAAACCAGCTCTACTTCGTCTAACAGCATCAGAAATTGCAACGATAGCTTCATCTTGTCCTGCAACACGGTTTCCTAATTCAGTTTCAAGGTGAAGTAATTTTTCTCTTTCTCCTTGAACCATTTTAGCAACAGGAATTCCTGTCCAACGTGCTACTACTTCTGCAATATCATCTGAAGTAACCTCTTGACGAAGCATTACATTCCCTGACTCAGATTCTATTTCTGATTCTTTTTGTAGATCTTCTAATTGCTTTTCTGCTTCTACAATTTTACCATAACGAATCTCAGCAACTCTTCCGTAATTCCCAGATCTTTCTGCTTGATCAGCTTCTATTTTATATTTATCAATATCACGTTTTAACTGCTTAATACCGTCTAGAGTTTGTTTTTCACGTTTCCACTCATCTTCTAGCTCATTAAGTTTTCCTGTTAAAATTCGAATCTGATCTGTTAAGATATTTTCTTTCTCAACATCTTCTTCTCTTCTTATTGCTTCTCTCTCTATTTCTAGCTGCATTACTTTTCTCTTGATCTCATCTACCTCTTCTGGCATTGAGTTCATTTGAATACGCATTCTAGCTGCAGCTTCATCCATTAAATCAATTGCTTTGTCTGGAAGAAAACGATCTGAAATATATCTATTTGATAATTCTACAGAAGATATGATTGCATCATCTTTGATTCTTACACCATGATGAACTTCATATTTTTCTTTTATACCTCTTAGAATTGAAATAGCATCATCAACAGATGGTTCTCCTACTTTTACAGGTTGGAACCTTCTTTCTAATGCTTTATCCTTTTCAATATATTTTTGATACTCTTTTAATGTTGTAGCACCAATAGATCTTAATTCACCTCTTGCTAAAGCAGGCTTTAATAAGTTTGCTGCATCCATTGCACTATCTCCACCAGCACCTGCACCAATCAGCGTATGAATTTCATCTATGAATAAGATTATTTTTCCTTCAGCACTTTGTACTTCTTTGATTACTGCTTTTAATCTTTCTTCAAACTCACCTTTAAATTTAGCTCCAGCAACTAAAGCTCCCATATCTAAAGATGCAATACTTATATCTTCTAAATTCTCTGGTATATCCCCAGATACAATTCTTTGTGCTAAACCTTCTGCTATTGCAGTCTTACCAACACCTGGCTCACCAATAAGCATTGGATTGTTTTTAGTTCTTCTTGAAAGAATCTGAAGAACTCTACGGATTTCCTCATCTCTCCCAATTACAGGATCAAGTTTACCGTCTCGTGCCATTTGAGTTAAATCAACAGCATATCTTTCTAAAGATTGGTATTGACCTTCTGCATTTTGATCCGTCACTTTATTTCCTTTACGTAATTCTACTATCGCTTTTTTAAGGTAATCATTTGTAAAACCAGCTTGCTTAAGCAAAGAAGCTATTTTATCATTACCATCTAAAAGTCCTAGTAATATATGTTCAACAGCAACAAACTCATCACCCATATCGGCCATGAATTGCTCTGCTTTTTGTAATGTATTTGCAGAATCATTTGATAAATACGGATTCTCTCCTGAAGATTTAGAATATGTATTTACAATTGTATCTACTTGAGTATCTAATGTCGCTTTATCAGCTTTTATTTTATTGGTCAAAAAAGTAATCATATTATCCTCTTGTTGGATAATTGCTTTTAATATATGACCTGTTTCTATTATTTGTTGTTGTAATCCTTTCGCTATATTCTGTGCCTTTTGAAGCACCTCCTGTGACCGGATTGTATATTTTTCAAAATTCATGTTTTAATTATTTAATTGAAGTTATCGAGACCAAATTAAACGTCTTATAACTAGTTAAAAACTATATTATTTAACTGTTTAATATCAATAATTGATCAAAAACTACTTTTCAGACATTTTTTCATATTACTATCAAAATAATAAGAGCCAAGACGACAAAAAGTCATTAACTAATTGAAAAACAATACTTTAAAATGACTTAATGTCATATTTATGAAAATAACAACTTTGTATATCATTTTACTATGAATTTTAAATACACTATTGTCTATTCCTTTAATTTACTTGTCTTTGATTTATAATCAATTAAAAGCTACGCATTATGATGACCTTTTTAAAATATTTTGGTTTAGCAGTAATTACATTTTTCATCTTGGTTAAATATATTTTCATCGGAAAATAAAAAAGGGAAACAATTCTCTACAAATTGCTCCCCTTCAAATTAATATCTATCCGTTTCTATAAGAAATTAGGTAAATCTAGTTTCTTAGAAATTCTATATGCTGCATTCATTAAACCAACATGACTGTATGTTTGTGGGAAATTACCCCACTGGCTACCATCTTTAGAATCTACATCTTCAGAAAGAAGTCCAACATGATTGGCATAGCTACTTACTTTTTCAAAATAGTCAATAGCTTCTTTTATCCTACCTACACAAGCCAATGCTTCTATATACCAGTATGCACAAATTAAGAATGTTGTTTCTGGAGCACCAAAGTCATCTACATGTTTATATCTATAGAATAAACCATCTGTAGCCATCAACTCTTTTTCCATACCTAATAAATGTCTCCTTGCTCTTTCTGAGTTTGGGTCTAGATAATTCATGGTGATTAATTGCAAACATGAAGCATCCATATCTTTTGCTCCTGCTGCTTGCATATATACACCTGTTTCCTCATCATAGCATTTTTCGATCATCTCGGCAGCTCTTTCTTTTATCTTAAGTGCTTTGTCTGCCATCTTAACATCTTCAAAATATTGAGCCATTTTATAAGCTGCTGAAGCTCCTGCCCAATGGAATAAAAATGTATAACAGTAATGCCCTGGACGATCTCTAAATTCCCATAACCCAGCATCTTTTTCTTCCATAGTATCAGCAATCTTCTGAAGCGTATGTTCTACTAACTTCTTGGTATGCATTCTATACTTATTGGTAAAACGCTTATCGGCATAGAGTGGTAAAAGTGATGTTAATACCTGTCCATATACATCATTTTGTATATGAGTATATGCATCGTTACCAATTCTAACTGGCTTATTCTCTAAATACCCTTTTAAAGGCATCTCAATTTCTGTAATTTCTTTTTGTGCAGTAATTGTATAGAGAGGTTGATATCTATCTTCTTCTTGCTTAGTAACATTCTCAATATATTTAAAATATGCTTCTACCTCTTCGAAGTGACCAATATTATTAAATGCATTTAATGTATAATAAGTATCTCTCATCCAACAATACCTATAGTCCCAATTTCTTGTACTCTTATGATATTCTGGTAATGAAGTTGTACCCGATGCAATGATAGCACCTGTATCTTCGTATTGATGTATTTTTAATATTAATGAAGATCTAATTAATTTCTCTTGGTGGAAGAAACTAATACTTGTTGATTTTACCCAATTTCTCCAGTATCTTTTTGTTCTAGTATAAAACTGTTCTGCTGTATTTTCTATTGCTGCTTCTAATGGAGCTCCATAAGTAAGTACCATATAAACTGCCCCTCCAAGAACAAAAGAATTTTCTTCCATTACATAAGAAAGAGGAATATTTGTGGTTAATCTCATTTGCTGATCAAAGCCTTCATAGCGAATATGATTACTCCCTTGAGATTTTTGAGGGATCATTTCACCATAGTTGCCAACTGGGTTACAAACAACTTTAATTGATGGAGTACCTTGTAAAGGTTCTATTTTTCTAACCATCATCAGGGGCTTATAATAACGATCATCTTGCTCAAATCTAGGAGCAAAATCAGTTACTTTAAAATCTCCATCTTCTGTATATATTTCTGTAACAAGAATATTTGTATTCTCTACATAATATTGATTTGTATCCTTAATTTTTGCCGTTGGCTTTACAGAAAACTCACCTCCTTTTTCATCATCTAGTAAGTCACCAAAAATAAAACTACTATCAAATCTAGGCCAACACAACCACC
Source organism: Flammeovirga pectinis (assembly GCF_003970675.1). Lineage (GTDB taxonomy): Bacteria > Bacteroidota > Bacteroidia > Cytophagales > Flammeovirgaceae > Flammeovirga > Flammeovirga pectinis. The sequence goes on along the minus strand of NZ_CP034562.1, from coordinate 4,802,461 downwards.
TAATGCTTGCTTTAGTATCAACATATGCCATAAATGCGCAATTACCAATTACGCCCATATCATACTTATTATGAGTCTTTTTTTTCATGTTTGATTTTTTAGTTAATTATTGTTTTATGGATGTGAGTTTAAACAATTTACTATAAAAATAAGCAAATAAGTACAGATTAATAATTTTTAATTGAGTTTATAATTAATCAACTTTTATTTTTTTTCATATCTCACAAAAGATAAATCTATATAGTCTTATCTTTTTTGAATGAAATTTGCTTAATTAAACTTATACAATAGTGAAGTAATACAAAATGTACTGCTAAACCCTATTTTAATTAATAATCAAAGAAGAAATGAAAAATCTATTTTTTACATTATTACTTAGTTTAATTGCCTTTACTGTCTCTGCTCAAGATTCAGTTGGTCCTGTAGTTACCTTCCAAGAAAGTACTTACGAGTTTGGAGATATTCATCAAGGAGATGTAGTTGAACATATATTTAAATTCACAAATACAGGTGATACTCCTCTAGTTATTACTAATGTAACTACAACATGTGGTTGTACTGCTCCAAAATGGCCTAAAGAACCTATTGCAGCTGGAGATGAAGGCGAAATTATTGTTCGTTTTAATAGCCGAGGTAAAAGAGGTGTTCAAAATAAGCCAATCACAGTTTATTCAAACGCAAAAAATACTACTCGTATTTCTATTACAACCAATGTTTTAGTAGAGGAGAAAAACTAAGTTTTTATACCTTATATACACTTCATTTTTTTACGCATTATTGACTCTTTCTTTTGAAAATATTTATCTTAAATATTCTTAAAAAGACATCTAAAAGAGTTGATAATGCGTTTTTATTTACATATGTTTTTTAATCAATCTATAAACTAAGACTATTATGGCTATTCTATTTTACGTTATTGTATTTCTATCATTAGTATATAGTATACTATCGATCTTCCCTAAGTTGCAAGAGAGTTATTCATTTTTAAAACCAAAAGTTGGTGCTGTTACTTTCTTATCAGCGGTTGCTATTATTATTATTTCAAATGCAATAATGTGGGCTGAACCAGGGTACCAATATTTTATTACTTACCCTAATGGACAAAAATCTGCTATTATGAGTGAAGGTTATCATTTTACTTGGTTTGGTAAAGTGCAACCTTGGAGTAAATACATTGACATTACTACTGAAGATGTAGATGATGATGACAACTCTTCAATGAAAGCTGTACCAATTCGTTTTATTGATCAAGTTACAGCATTAGGTTATCCTTCAGTTAGAGTACAAATGCCAAAAACTGAAAAAGCATTTATTGATGTTGCCATTAAATTTAGATCTCAAGAAAATTTAGTCTCAATGACTTTAATTCCTACAATAAGAGAACAACTTGTTAATACTGGATATATGTATGCTGCTCAAGATTATATTTCTGGAGATGCTCAATCTTTTAGACAAACATTTGAAGAACAGTTAAAAGATGGTTCTTATGAAGTAAGAAAAATTGAAACTGCGGATACGTTATTTGATCAAGCAATTCAGCAAGATGTAAGAGGAATTAAAGAAATTAGAAAAAAGTATCTTGTTGAAAAAGTAGCAGATAAAAATGGGCATTTCAAGCGTATTCCTAATGAAATATCAGAAAACCATATTTTAATTTCTCAAGTGGTTTTACCATCTATTGATATGGAATCATCTTTTAAGAAACGACTTGAATCACAAAGAGATGAATCTGCCAATAGACAATTGGAAATTCAGCGAATTGAAACGGCTAAAGCAGCTCAATCTAGAATTTTAGCAGAAGGTGAAAGAGATAAAGCAGAAGAAAGAGTTAAAAGAGAAAAAGAACAAGTTTCTAGTTTAATTGCCATTGAAACACAGCTTAAACAAGAAGAAACTAATAAGAAATTAGCAAAAATTAAATTTGAGACTGCTCAATTAGAAGCAAAAAGAGATAAGGTAATTGCTGAGACAAAAGCTTATGCCAATAAAAAATTAGTCGCTTCTGGATTAACTCCAGAACAAAAATCTCTTTGGGAATACAGAAGAGATTCTGTTAAGTGGGCAAATATTAGTAAGATTAAATTACCGGAGCAGTATTTTTCTGGTCAAGGTGGTAGTAAAGGAGGGGACTTACTTTCTACTATTATTGCTGGTCAGATTGCCTCTTCTAAATTAAAATAACCTTTTAGTATCTACTAATAAAAAAAGCTCTAAAACTTCTATAGTTTTAGAGCTTTTTTTGACATTTAATTATTATTTCACTACGTAAATCATTTCTTTTTTAAGTGATTTAATAGCTCCCGAAATATCAGATAAATGAGTCAACATTTTTTCACCTTTCTGATCTCCTAGAACTTTTAAATTGTTTTTCTTCCTAAAAGTCTGTTTGATTTCTTCCCATCGATTAAACTCATCTTCAGTTAAAATCTCTAACGATTCTTTAAACTTTAAGAGGTTTTCTTCAGCAGCACTAGTCAATGTTTGTGATTCATTTTCGTAATGAGAAATGACAAGATCTTTTAATTCAGTATCATTCATTATTGGAGAAACCTTCTCTGCCAATTTGTTCATATTACGGTAAGAACCTTGTAATTTAAATGGAGGTTCAATTCTATAATCATCATCCTGAGCAGCAGAAGAAACATAATTCTGATTTACCTTTAGAATTACATCTTGAACATAAAGTAATTGCTTAAATACTTTTATACTCTCCTCTTTTTCATCTGTAGATAAATTTACTTCTAACTCTAATGTTGAAAGACTATCATTTTTAATAGATGAAATAAGTTGATACAAATCTTTTTTAGGGTAGTTAGTCCATTGAGATATAAATTGATTAGAGGTAAGACAATTCTCTATGTAACTTAATTCAAAAGCTGTTTGTGTGCTTCCAATTACTTCTCCTAAATTATAAGTATCAGCTCTGTTAGCTAACATATCAGGAATCTGAAACTTATCACCTGATTCTGTATATGGATTCCCTGCCATAATTACACAGAACCTTTTACCTCTTAAATCATATGTTTTGGTGTTTCCATTATAAACACCCTCTATTTTACGTTGACCATCACATAAAGAGATAAATTTCTGTAAAAACTCCGGATTACAATGTTGAATATCATCAAGGTATAACATTACATTATTACCCATTTCTAATGCCAATCCTAGTTTTTCTAATTCTTCTCTTGCTGTTGCGTTTGGAGCTTCTTCTGGGTCTAAAGACAATACCTGATGCCCAATTGATGGACCGTTTATTTTCATGAAAATAAGTCCTAACCTATTGGCTACATACTCCATTAATGTAGTTTTACCGTAACCAGGAGGAGATATTAATAGCAATAAACCCATTAAATCTGTTCTCTTTTTCTTTCCTGATGCTCCAATTTGTTTAGAAAGGTTTTCTCCTATTAATGGTAGATATACATCATTTATTAATCTATTCCTCACAAAAGAGGACAATACTTTGGGCTCAAAAGAAGATAATTTTATTTCTTTTTTAAATTGAGTTAATACTTTTCCTCTTTGCTCTATATATGTATTAAACATAGGAAGATCTTTTCTGAGGTGCTTCTTTATACGATTTGAAAAATCATGATAATTTAAAACATACTCTCCTTTATCTATTAATTTATGATCTCCTAATAAGCCTTTTATAACTTGTTTATGCTCTATTTTTACAACTTGTCTTTCTGCATTAAAAGCATCTGCTAATAATAAACTTGCTTCTAAAGTATACTGAGTATAATCAGATGCTTCGCCTTTAAAAGCTGTTGATTTAAATAATGTATCCCAACCAATATCTAAAAATGTAATTAGTTGATCCCAATCTTTAGATAATCTTTGCATGTTATCTTTAAATGGCTCTACTAAATTTTTAGAAATCAATAACCTATTAAATTCCTCTTTTAAATAATCTGCTTCAGCACTTACTATAAAATTAGATTCAGAAAGTAAATCAATTAAGCAAAGTGCTATATCTGTTGCGTTGATATCATCTTGAATATTTAATTTTTCAAGAACAATATCACTATATGGAATAATGTATTTTAGTATTGAGGAAGGGTCAACCTTTTCTAAAAAAGCTTGCTTAAATAATGAAAAGCCAGTTGACCACTGATTTATTCTTTCTTTCTCTTCTTTAGGTAATTCTTTTAACCAAACCAATTGAGCTAAAGCTCTTGTTTTAGTATCGTAACATAAAGTCTTTAAAGATAAATTTAATGCAGAATATGTTTGAATAATTTTTACAGCATCAACGTTATGTACTCCTTTTAAATACCCTTCATTCAATGCTTTACTCATATATTCTAATACCTCTTTATCTAACTGCTCTTTTGATAAAGATTGAATAACGGATGTATTACCTCCATATTTTTGATTTATAAATACGTAAGCCAAATACTCTGATCTATAAATTGAAGAAGATTCTGAAGGAATAGACATTGTCCAAACATCTTGTGTATTTTCTAAAGCTTTGTTTTGAACCTCTGTAAAAAAGTCTGTTCCTGTTAAATGGTAAAACAAATTACCTTTCCTTTCTACAATTGTTGCATTTAATTCTTGCTGACTTACAGCAAAAGAGTGTTTACCAAACCTTATAAATCCAGGACCATCAACATTTAACTCCGATCTATCTCGAAGTTGTCTTATAGCTTCTTTTTGAGCATTTTTTAATGCTCCTAAAACCTCTTCTGCTTTAGAAGTATCTCCTATTTCTGAAAGTTTAGTTGACGTATCTCTTAATTTCTCAATTAATAAATCTGTTGAGAAATAAGCTGTCAATTGATCTTCTTTTTCTATCTTTTTTGCCTTTGATAAGATTGATTGAATCATTCTATCAGCAGAATTTCGTAAACGCATAGATTTACGGTTACGAATTTCCTCTAATTGAATCTTCTTATTTTCAAAAGCACTTGCTACTTCTTCTCTTTTTATTTCTAATTGCTCAGAAAATGTATCATGCTCAGAAAACTTTCCTTCTAACTCTTCTATTTGAGCAGAAAGTTTACTCAAGTATTCTTCACATTCCTCTGGGCTATTTGCTATATCTAAAAAACTAGATACTGATTGCTCCAATAACCTAAATTGAGCTGTAAATTCTGCACTTGCTTCAGCTTTAGATAATTGTGTCTTTTTTTCTTTTGATTGTGCTTTTACACTATTTAATGATGAAAATAGATTAGAAATACGGTTTATTATTTCTGCAGTTTGTGTCGGATCCTTTATATTTAAATTAGATACTGTTTCAATAAGTAATTCTAACTCCTTACCTATTGTAGCTAATTCTTCTATTGCTTCATCAATATCTACAGTTTTTTCTATAGTTTCTAAAGCTTTTCTTATTTCATCAATTTTAGAAATAAATGCATTTAAAGCATCTTCTCCTAAAAGAAAGCGTGTACAACGTTCTCCTATTTTTTGTGTCTGCTCTTTTAATTTAACTTCCCACTCTTCTAGTGGCTCAATAGAGATATACCTTACTTCTTTTAAGCTTACAGCTTTCCCTCTTAAAGCTCTTAAAGTTGCAAGCGCTTTCACAAAGCCTGTTATATCCTTATATGTCTCTCTATCTGTTTCTCTAGTTATCTTTACACACTCTGTATTAAATGCAGTTTCTTCTTCGTCTGCGTTTTTACGTTGCCTGTTTACTTTTTCATACTCTTCTATTGCAGCTCCAGCAGTATTCTGAATTGCTAATAATGATGTAGACAATTTACCTACATCTTCTCGCTCTAGCCACGTATAGATATCTAAAGTACTTGTCGTCTCTTGAAGAATATCGGAATATAAACCTAAATAGCTATCCGGCTTATTACAAAGAACATGTATGCTCTTCATCTGAGCCATTGCCTTTACAACTTCTTTATTCCCAACATTTATCAAAAAATGTTCTTTATTACTTTGTATTTGAACAGCATCTGGATCTACAAATGGAGATTGAAGAATTTGTAATGTATGTGTTTTTCTTGGTTCATTATCAGATTTAAAATAAACCAATTCTCCATTCTTAAATAATGAATACCCATTACATTTTAGAGGAGGCTGAACTGTTTGTTCAATTACGTTATATGATAATAATATATATTCTCCGGTATCTCTTTGATAAAAAATAAAAAGGTAATCTTCTCCGTTTGGAGCTACTATCTTTTTCTTAAATATCCAATCATGTTCAATTTTTTCAAAAATCTTATACTCACCATTTTGCAAGTAATAGCCATTTGAGAAAATTACTCCTTGCTCTTCTGGTAAAAGAATACAAGCATTTGAAAGAGCATTAACTCGTATTGCCGTTTTAAGTTTATCATTGTAAATAAAGTAACGCCATACTTTTTCTCTATATGGAAGTACTTTCAGTAAAATTAAATTTCCTAAATCAGCAAAATGAATATCTCCATCTTCTAATCTTTGATCTTTCTCTTCTACCTCTTCTGCTAAAATCCCTTCACCTTCAGAAGTATTATCCTCAATTTTTATGGTTAGGTCTCCTCCAACAGTTTCTACAAATACCTTATCATTTATAGAAACATGAGGGTGTAACCCTTCTCTAAAATCTTCTCTTTTTGTTTTAACCCATTCAAATTCATGTTGAGAAGGAAACTTAATTTCATGTTCACTTCTAGCATCTACATATTTAAGAGTTTCATTCTCTACGCTCCATTTAAACGCCTTGATATCTCCAACACGATCACTAATTTGAAAAAGCATAAACAGGCTATTCCCAATTTTAAAAAATTGAGTAAACTTAGTGCCTTTATTATATTGGTATAGCTCTCTAAAATCCTTTATAAATTGTTTATCATTTATAAGGATTAATGGTTCTGCATGGAAAGAATGAGATTCATCTTTATAAGAATAAATACTAAAAACATCCGTTAAAGTCATCTCAGTTCTTAAACCAAGTTGAACGTTGTAACCAAAAATAAATGTATTACCAATAGGAATCATATCCCTTGCTGTACAGTTATTTTCAGTCATCAATCTATCTGATGCTATTAACCCAATCTCAATTGAACCAAATAAATCTTTCCTTAGCGTATTTAAATTATCTAAAGAGTTTTGAAGTTCACTGCTGCTTTCTTGTAGTCTTTTTTGGAGAAGTTCGTATGTTCCGTTTTCAAGCATGAGGGTTGGAATTTTAAGAGAAAAATAGAGTTACCTCTTTTATATAAAGAAGTAACTCTTAAGAAAGTAATTATTTAGTTTAATAATGTTCCTGCTGCAATATTTGCAATACCAGATTTCTCTGCAGTTAATAAAGCACTATCTAACCAAGTTTTAGATTGATCGTCTTGTGCCATTACCTTCATTTTACTTAATAATCCAGCAACACTAAGGTTCTTAATGTCTTCAGTAGAAATACCAAATTGATCTATAAAACCTTTTACTTTACCAATGATATTTTTCCCATCAGAATCATCCAATAAATTCTCTTTCACTTCTGTTGCTACAGAACTAGCCTCAAAGAATGAATCTACTGCATCGCCCATAGAAATTGATTTAATTATTCTATCGTACACCTGAGTTTCTCCACCCACAATACGAATATCACTACTCTTCACTGCCTCTGCCATAACCGTAGCTTGTGCTTTAGTTAATTCTTGTTGCATTTCGAATTTAGCAAGCGATAAATCTTTTTCTTGATTTAACTGAAGTTTAAATTTCTCTAATTCTAAAATTGCACCATCCATATGTTGTGCAGCTTTAGCTTCAGCTTCAATTCTTTGTGCTTCTATAAGTGCTTTTTGCTCAAGTACTTTTGCTTCTGCTAAACCTTCTAATTCTATTGCTTTAGATTTCTGCTCCATTCCTTCCGCTTCAGCAATCATTTTCTTACGCAATACTTCTGCTTCTGCTTCACCTAACTGTCTATTTGCAGTTGCTTGAGCTTCTGATGTTGTCGCAATAAATTGTGCTTCTGCTATTGCTTCTTTTTCTTTAGCTAAAGATTTAGCTTCAGAAACCTGAGCTTGTGCAAACCCTTCTGTTGCTTGTTCTTTTACTTTTGCTTCTGCTAAGGTTTTAATTGCAGCTGCTTTCTGATTAGATGTTTCGAAATCTGCTGCAGCTTCAATTTTCTGTTGTTCTGCTTTTAGTTTAGAAGCTTCTTTTGCTGCTTCAGCTGCTTTTAATTCAGCCATCAAGCTTTCTTCTGCTTTCTGTTCTGCCAAAGTAATTGCTACTTTTTTAACACGTTGAGCTTCAGAAAATGCCTGCGTATCTTTGATTCTTTCTTCCTCTTCTACTACGGATTTCTGAACAGCTATACGTTCTTTTATTACATCTTGAATATCTCTTTTTTGTTCTTCCAAAGATTTCTCTTTTGCAATAATAGCAAGTTCAACAAACTTATCTTTTTCAGTTTGAGCTAATTTCTGTTCTCTATCAATTTTTTCATTTTCTAGAGCTTCCGTTTTTTCAATATTTTTACTAGCTACTAATACTTCGCGTTCTTTATTCTTTTCTTGAATTTCAAGTTCTTCATCTACCAGAAGTTTCGCTTTTTCAGCTTTTAATCTTTCTTCTTGAACAACCGTTTCTGTTACAGACTCTTCTCTTGCGCGAAGTGTTTCAATTTCTCTTTTCTGTCTTTCTTCAGCTTCTACTTTTTGTTTATCTAAAATAAGAACAGCTTCAATCTTTTCTACATCTTGTTTCTTGATTTTTTTCTCTTCCTCATTTTTAATAAGGTTAGCCTGTATTTTCTGATTCGCTGTTAAATCAATAATTTTTTTAATACCTTCTGCATCTAAAATATTATCAGGATCTAAGTAGTCAATTTTAGTTTGTTCTAGATAATCAATTGCACAATCATCTAAAACATACCCGTTTAAATCTGTTCCGATAATATCAATAACTTCTTGTTTCATTTTTTCACGAGAAGTGTACAACTCAATAAAATCAAAACGTTTACCAATTGTTTTTAAAGCTTCAGAGAACTTGGCTTCAAAAAGTGAGAATAATAATTCTGTATCTGATGCTCTTTCACAACCCACTGTTTGTGCTACAGTTGCAATATCCTCTTCTTGGTTATTTACACGAATAAAGAATACTACTCTAATATCTGCACGGAGGTTATCCTGACATATAAGTCCTTGTTTACCTTCTCTACTGATTTCGATGCTTTTTAAAGATACATCCATTCTTTCTGCCTTATGGATAATAGGGATTACAAATCCTCCATTTTGAGTTATAACTCGTAATCCTCCCATGCCAGTTCTTACAAGAGCTTTACCTTGATGTACTTTTTTGTAAAAACTGATAATTGAGCCTAATGTTCCAAAAATAAGAACCGCGGCAATGCCCATCACTGCCATTAACATCTGTGAATCCATGAATAATAGTCTAGTTAATTAATAATTAAGAAATTTAGTTTTATAAAGTTATTGGTTGAACCAAGTAACATTTTTCGGAATTATCATATTCCAAAATTAACGCTTCTTCTCCTTTAGAGATATTTTCGTTGTTAGAAGATTTTATATAAATTTTTTGTTCTGCTTTTCCTACTAATACAGAAGCTTGTCCTTTTCTATTGTGGGTTGTTGATAGAATTACTTTACTAACTTTCCCGATTATAGTTCTATCCTCTTGCTCATTTAATTTTTTAAATAAAATTGAAAAAGGATAAGCTACAAATCGAGTTAAAAATATTGATATCAATAAAATAGGAACAAATGCTACTAAAGCATATATAACTGATTCATTACCTAAATAATGATTTCCTAACACAGAAAACACCCACATTAAAGTAGATAATACAGTAGTTATAATCATTATCGGAACAGTTCCTAGATATAAGAATTGTGCTGACGATGCCCAAACAGATGCACTAAAACTAACATCATCAATATCTAAATCGATATCTGTATCACCTTCAAATTGTAAATCAATAAAGTCTGGAGTTATAAAACCTACAAATACATTTAACCAGTATAGTAAGCATAAAAAAAGAAGAAAAGTATACGGTAAGTTGATTAGTTTCAGAGAGTCTTCCAGTAATTCCATTTTAGTTTTTTTAAGAGTAAACTAATATATGAATATTACACATCATAATTTAAATAATGCGAATATTTAAGATTATTAACGGGTTTAAATACAAAATGGTTGATGAGTTTTACCTTATCAACCATTTGTTTAACATTTTATAATTTTTAGTTTTTTATTGCTCACCAAACTTCTCTTTCAAAAAATTATATGCATCGTCAGCTTCTTTTTTATTAAAAATGGCTAACGAATCTGCTAGCTCTTTACCTTTTGGATAACCTCCAAACATTGCTGGAGCATTACCATAATATCTTAGTAAACCCCAGTATGCAGGAACATGTTGATTATCTAATTCAATAGCTTTTTCAAAAGCCTCTTTAGATTTTGGTGCTATCTGAATTAACTTAAACATATTAGCTCCTTTAGCTTGTTGTCCTAAACTTGCACCATAATAATAGTAATAATCAGCATTACTTGAAAACTCATTCTTTAATGCTTCAAATATTTCCTCCGCTTCTTCATTTCTCCATTGTTTTAAAAAACTTAGTCCTAAAAGTTCTTTTGCTTTAGGGTGTACATTTAACAATGGTTGAAGTATTTCTTCTAATTGATCAAATTTATCTTGATCTAATAATTTTTCTACTTGTTCTATTATTACCTTTTCCATTACTTTTTTCTTTTCTCTCTTAATCGTTTAAAGAAACTCATCAATAAATCATGACACTCTTCTTCTAGGATTCCTGTTATATATTTTGATCTTGGGTGTGCTAATTTATCAGAATAAGCTCTAAATCCTCTCTTATCATCTGCCGCACCATAAACTATTTCTCCTACTTGGGCCCAAAAAATTGCACCTGCACACATTGCACAAGGTTCTAATGTTACATATAAAGTACAATCAGATAAATGTCTTGATCCTAAATAATTTGTTGCTGCAGTAATTGCCAACATTTCTGCATGAGCTGTAGGGTCGTTTAATTTTTCGGTTTGATTATAGCCTTTACCTATAACTTTCCCATTTGCTACTACTATAGCCCCAACTGGAATTTCATCTTCATCAAATGCTTTCTGGGCTTCTGCTAAAGCTACCTGCATAAACTTATAATGCTCTTTTGAAATTTTATTAGACATAAATTGTACTATTCTAATATTTTTAAACATTATGACTAAACAGTCATTTTTGAGAATAATTAAATTAATTCAATATTTCATTGACTTTTAAGAAGACAACAGGCCTTGTTAATAGCCCATTTAGACGAATAGCGTCTTTTTTTCGATGAACCCACTATATAGTTAGATGAAGCGATTTTTAATTTCTTAATAAATTCAAATATTTACAAACAAGGAATTTATGATAAAGTACTCCACTATTTTCTAAGAGTGTAATTTGTACATTTTTATTAAATACTTACCAAACTGTATAATAAAGTACTTTGAATTAACGTTTTAAATACGCGAAGCATGAAACAATATATACTATCTGACCAAGAATTAATATCTCAATACCTTAACGGTAGCGAAATTGCTTTTGAACAACTATTGAATAAATATAAAAACAAGCTATTTACTAGTATTTTACTTATTGTAAAAGACGAATATGTAGCTGAAGATTTATTGCAAGATACATTTATTAAAGCAATAAAAATGATCAGAGCAGGTAAGTATAATGAGGAAGGCAAATTTATGCCTTGGATTTCTCGCATAGCACATAATATGGCTATTGATTACTTCCGTAAGCAAAAGCGTTATCCTACTATAGTTATGGAAGACGGTAGTAGTGTTTTTGATACTCTAGAATTTTCTGAACATTCTTTTGAAGATAAGAAAATTGAAAAAGAGACTCAAGATAACGTAAGAAATTTGGTAGATCGTTTACCAGATACTCAAAGAGAAGTATTAGTAATGCGTCATTATATGCAAATGAGTTTCCAAGAAATTGCTGATTCTACAGGTGTTAGTATTAATACAGCACTCGGTAGAATGCGTTATGCCCTCATCAATCTTCGCAAAATGATGGAGCAACAAAGCGAAAATTCTACTAATGCAGTTAGACAAAAAACATCCACGCAAAGAATCTCTTCTTAATAAAGTAATTCTTCAATTATATAATGAAGAGTCTTTATCACTTGATGATAAGAAAATTATCTCTACAGATACTACGTGTAAAAAATTCCTTAAAGATGGGACTACTACAAAAAATGCTTTAGATAAAATTGAAAAAGAACCTAGTATTAGGTCTATTAAAAATATTTTGGATTTCGCTAAAAAAGCGATTGACAACGACGAGTCTAATTGATTTTAATAAATTAAACTCTTAAAAAAAGGCTATCATTTTGATAGCCTTTTCTTTTAACTCTAAAATAAGTTATTGTACAATCAAAATCGGAAAATTCAGATGTACATCTACTTAATTAATTTATATATTTTAGATAATATTATACTTAACACCCATACTTATTGAGTATGCTTTAGGTGTTAAAGATATATCTTCAGCTGTACTCTGGTCTGTTAAAGATACTCCATAAGAAGTTCCTAATTTTACAGAGTATTTATCTGATAACTTATAATTAAACTCAGCTCCAACCTGAGCTGTTAAAGAAACCGTAGATAAATCACTACTATCTATTAATGTATCATTTGTAGCTTTATGCTGTAGCATAACATTTGTTATAGCTGCTGCATGTATACCTAAAGACCATTTGTTCTTATCAAACGCATATCCAACCTTTACTGGTACAGACAATATTTTCTGAGCTATTTCTCCTGAATTATCATTACTATTTGTAGTGAAAACTAGATCAGTGAATTTTACTCCTAATGCTAAAAAATGTCCTTTATTAAATTTAATACCACCTTCAATACCTATAACTGGGGCAATTGTAGTGTTTGAAATTAATTGATCATTCACTTTTAAATTTGGATCAATTGATTGCATTTCTATCTCTAATCCAATGTAGGTTTGCTTCTTTCTTTTATTTCCTGATAAGGTTCCTGCAGAAATCAAATTCTGATTATAACTCGAAATAAAATTTAAGTTATTGTTCACTTCAGATTTTTCTCTATCAACTCTACCTAATTCATGGTATACATATTTTGATGAGCTTTCTTCATTATTAATTACTTTTTTATCAGTAACTACTCTTCTAGAAGGTAGCTCATTATTTCTTGCTACTAAATCAATTTTGGAGATATTATCTACCAACATTTTTTTTGAAGAAGGTGTACCTTCTAAAATATGTATTGGTAAAACTGATGCTGTTTCAATTTTTTTGTCATTGATAGTAACCTTATTATTAGCGAAAGATTCACCCCTAGGCATATCATATTTTACTAAAAAACTTGTTAGTAAACCAATAGTAATCATTGCAGCAACAGAACGTAGAAAGGTATGATAGCTTTTCTTTTTATTAAATCCATCAATATCTTCTTCTATCGAATCCCATAAGTCAGCAGGTGGAGAAACACTTTCATTTTGAAAGGCATCTTGCCACACTTTTTCAAAATCTCCGTAATTATCCTCTTTCTTTTGCATAACAATATCTTTCAATTTCAGATTCTTCAATCATAGCCTTAAGTAATTTCCTTGCTCTCGAAAATTGAGATTTAGAAGTCCCTTCTGTAACACCTGTCATTTCTGCAATTTCTTTATGCTTATACCCTTCTATAGCATATAAGTTAAAGATTACGCGACATCCATCTGGTAAACGTTGTAAAAGATTTAATAACTCTTGAAAGCTATAATCACTCAACGCCATTGCTTCTTCTTTAAGGTCGTACATATCGTTTACATCCATCATTGGATATAAGTATAATTTAGACCTTTGAAAGTTAATTGCAGTATTCACTACAATTCTTCTCATCCAATGTTTTAAAGATGATTCATTTCTAAAAGTTCCAATTTTTTTAAAAATCTTAATAAACGATTCTTGTACAATGTCTCTTGCATCTTCTTCTGTTCTGGAATATCTACAAGCTACAGACATTAGCGCACTACTGTATTGTTCGTAGAGTCTTCTCTGGGTTCGCTTATCGCCGTTTTTACAGCCTTCGATTAAATCTTCGTCTTGAAACATGATGGATTTAAGTTACGTTTCATCCTTTACAGGATTAAAAAAATCAATATTTCAGTTTCTACATTAAAATAAAGACACTTCTTTATATTTAAATTTGACACTACTCTTGTAGAACTGATTTACCTTAAGTCAACTATGTACTATATAGACACATAGTTTATGAAAATTGAATAGAGTTATATTGATCTAATGTATACAAACGTTCTTAAATACTGATTATTAGTCCTTTATATTTTTGATTATTTCACAGTAAGTATTAATAGTTACTAAAGAAATTTGCAAAATATCTTAAAAACCAACTTTTTTGTTAAACTAAAATTTACCAATAAAGCCAAAATGTATTTTAGCTAAATCCATGTTAAGAGCAATTTCATCTGTTCGTCCAAGTGCATACGCTATAGAAAAGTCACCAGAACGTGTTTCTATATTTACTCCAGCACCAATTCCTAGAGGTAAATCAATAACATTTCCATCTCCAGTAATTGCAATATCTGCAAATAAGAAAATGAAAGATGTCCCTCCAATGTTTATTCTAGGTTCTGCGGTAAGAACAGCGTATCGGTCTACATAAAGTTCTCCTTCATTAAAACCCCTTAAACTTCTAAAGCCACCTATTCTATATAGTTCATTCTTATAAAAATGATCTCCAATCATTTGGGCGGCATCTAATTTAAAGTAACCATCTAACCACTTTGTCATTCCAAAATAATATTCTGCATCAAATTGCCATTTAATAATAGCTGAATTAGGTTGTATTCCATCGTAAATATCTTGATTATAGGATGGATTAAAAATAATAGTTCTTTGTCCTCCACTTAATGTACCTCTCCAACGAACACCTCTTCTTGGGGCTAAAGGATCATCTAAATTTTGCCATTTATATCCTACAGAATAGGTAGTTGTTTTTGTATCGTTTAAAGTATCTGCTTCTTGTTCTGATATTTCTCTAAGTAATCTACTAGACTCCCAATTAGCACCTAATTTGACTTCTCCTCTTATTGATACTTTTCTGCTAAAGTCAATTCCATTATTTACCATTAAAAATGTAGAATCTTGTTTCTGCAAGTTTATAGTATACCCAAAATCAAATCGAGATCTAAATATTCTTGGATGCTCATATCTTGCATTAAACCATTGCGAATCATTATCAGGTTTTTTCCAATCAATATAAAATCTTTTTCCTGTTCCAAATGGGTTTCTTAAATCTAAAAGTACTTGTCCGGTTAGAAGTAAGCCTCCTTCTTCATCAGAATTTGGAGCAAAACCTAACATGCCATCAGCTCTACTTGCTTTTCGTTTCTCAATTGGCATTTCTACCATTGCTTTACCATATTCAAATACTACTTTTGGCGATTTTTTAAGCTTTAAATAAGGAGTTTCCTTTAAAATAACTTCAGCTCTATCAACATTTCTTTGTCTAAATATTTCTCCTTTTTTTAAACCTAAATATGCCTCAAAAAACTTCTTATGGACACCTAAAGGCGCTGTCTTTTTCACAATCAATGTATCAAATACTACAGGGTCACCTAAGTTAACTTTAAGAACTCCTTGTAATTTATTATTGTTGTTAAAGGATATTGAATCAATCCAAGTAGAAGCAAAAGGATAGCCTCTATCCTCATAATACCTAATTATTTGATCTTTTGCTTTTGATAGTTCAGTAGTTTTAATTTCTTTATTTATTCCGCTTCCTTTCCAATACCTTCCCTTTAATACTTGCATGTTCACTGCTTTTGTATCAACAGTCATTACATCAAGCTTTGGTCCTATAAATATTACATACTTATAAGTATTCTCTTTTATAATTATAGTATCAACAGAAGTAAGTAAGTAACCAACTTCTGAAAATTGAATTACTTTGTTTTTTACAGCTAATTGTAACTCTAAGGAATCTTTAAATGAATTGGGTTGAAATTGTTTACGAATAGAATGATGAACATTATCTACTAACTCCCATTCTAAGGTATAGTTCTCTTGTCCAAACAATAAACTGCTTGTAAAAAGTAAAAGTAGAGTAGTTATTACCACTACTCTACTCTTTTTATTTTCTATATGATTAAAAATTTTATTCAACTACTATTGTTCTAGCTCCATTATAAGAATGATAAGCACCGTTATACATAGCATCAGCACTAACAGGACCTACTTTAAATGTTCCTTTACTGACAGCTCTTACTACATAAAAATATGTTTTCATCTTTTTATTAGCAGTAGTAAAGAAATGTACACGGTCGTCTCTAAAATCTACATGCTGAGGAATACTTGCTTTAGATTTAGTCCAACCCATACCTGGTACATCTCCCAACCTTGGATTTTCAATTTCGAAACCTGCTGGTAACATATCTGTTACTACAACGTTTTCTACATTTCTTCCATCTGTTTGTAAAGTAATACCCACAATAATTAAATCATTTTGCTTAAATGAAGATGTAGATATTGCTTTACCATCTCTATTATAATACGTTCTTCGAACTTTTAATTTTTTATCTTCTTCTGGATAATTTCCTGAAGCATTTAAACCTTCAATTTCCCAGAAATAATAAAGTTGACCATTTCCAGTTACTTTAATATCAATTTCTTTTCCTAAAACTTCTTTAGTAAGTGAAAGGTCTTCATTATCAAACTCAGCTACTTTATTACCATCTGCTAAAATAACTGCCTTTACATTTTGAGCTGATGCTTTCTGTGCTAATTTACCTAAAGCTAATAAGCCAAAAGCTCTTTCTTGAGTAGACATCCACTCTTTACTTTTCATAGACTCTGTCAACTCTTTTGATAACACGCCAATCTGAGCATTCTTAGGATCGGTACTTAGTAGTACATTTAAAGCTAATGCTTGATCTCTTATGAATGATGAAAAGCTACCTCCAAATTCTGTCTCAGATTTACTTACTCCAAAAGATTTTGGTAATAATAACCTATAACTTTTTTGATCTCCAACTCTTAAATAAGAAGCTGCTAAAACATACTTTGAATCTTTTGGAACAAGAGCACTATTTTTCTTGTAATAATTCATTGTTGGAATATCAGCCTTACCCGCTTCTGCTAAGATATACAAAGCATAGAATGTTGTTTTATCCGCATAAGTTCTAGTAGTCCTTTCGTTTCTACTATTGTAATAAGTGTAGGTTTCTTTATTCTTCTTCTTTACGTTTTTCTGAAGGTAATCTAATAACTTATTTAGTACTTTTCGATCTACTTCATACCCTTTATTTTTTGCTTCTAATAAAAAGTGAGTTGCATAAGCAGAGCCATAATAACTTACATATGACCCGCCTTGCCAATAAGATAAACCTCCATTGTACATTTGCATACTTTGTAGTTTTCTTATTGCTTCATTAATATAGAAATCAGATTTATTAGAATGAATACCTTTATTTAATGTATTCGCTAAATCGCCTAAATACAACTGAGGGAATACTGCAGATGTAGTTTGTTCAACACACCCATAAGGATATCTAATAAGGTAGTTTAGGCTTTTCGCAAACTGCATCATTGGTGATTTACTCAACCATAATTTTCCTTTAATTGAAGATTTAATATAATCTTCTTTTAAATCAATTGATTTAGACTGATTAGCTTGAATTACATTTTCACCATTTGATTTTAGTAAAGATGTAGAAGGACGTACATTAATATTCGTTTCAGAAATAAAGTCTTCATTTAAAGCATTTGCAATAACTGTTACTTTACCTGTACCAATTGTATTATCAGCTAATAAAGTAAAGTTGATCATCTTCTCAGAATTAGCTGGTATTTCTACTGTTTCCAGTTGTGTATCTTCTACAGAAAGTGCTCCATTTATTGCTAAAGATGTTTTTACATCAACAGGCTTATCTGTTGTGTTTGCTAACATAATACTTGCCTCATTTTTATCTTTAGGGCTTAAGAAGCGAGGTAAAGAAGTACTTATAACTAAAGGGTCTTTAACTTTCATCTTCATTTCTGCAGTACCAAAAGCATTACCCTTTACAGCTACAGCCATTACTCTCAACTCACCAGAAAACTCAGGAATATTAACTGTAAACTTCACTTTTCCATCATTATCAGTTTTTAATGTTCCGCTCCAATAGGCAACAAGATTAACTCTATTATTAATCATAGGATTAGCTCTAGCACCTAAATTAGCCATATCAGAACCAAAACTATTGGCTTGCTGTTTAAACTGCATCATCTTAGGATAAATGTTATAGGTATCAACATTCAATGCTCTATTCTGGTAAAAGAAATTAAACGGATTAGGTGTTATATAATTCTTTATCTGTAATATTCCTTCATCAACAACAGCTACTGTAACTTCAATATCTTCTTCTCCATTACCAGATGTAACTTCTATAGTTTGAGATTTTCTAGAGCGACTCTCTTTAGGTGCTTCTATTCTCAAATCTATTTTCCTTTTTGGTGATGTTACTTTTAATGGTACAAAACCATGTGCTACAGTTAACGGCAAAGCATTGTCTTTTGCTCCTTTTATTAAAGTTGCTGTTATAAATATATTCGGTAGATGTTCTTCTTGTATTGGAATTTCAATAGATGCAGATTTATTATCAGTATTTACAATTTGATATGATACTACTTCATCCTGTTCTATAGTAACAAGCATCTTTCCTTTAAAAGGTGTTTTAAACAAGATTTTTGCTTTGTCTCCAATATTATAAACTGTTTTTTCTGGCTCAATGGTAACTCTACCTTCTTTATCAACTTCAAATGCTGAATTTGTTGTCTCACCCCATCCATAAGCATAGTAACGCTTAGTTACATAATTACTAGCATCAGGTACTTTTATCTGAACTTCATATTCTCCAGAAATTTCAGGAACAAATGAAAAGTAAGCTTTTTCACCAGAAATATTTATAGTCTTTGTAGAAACAGGAATAGCCTTTTTTCTTGATACATATCTATAACGTCCATTATATGTACTCTCCATAACAGACTGCCATTCATAACGAATAAGATTAACAATAACCTTAGCATTATTAGCTACTTTCATTTCTTTATTTACAGCTATAATTGGCAGTTTAATCTTACTTTTTGTTTTTACATACCAATCATCATCCTTAATTCCTATAAAATATTGTTGTGTTGGAATTTCTATTTTGGCTAATCTTCTAACAGGTCTACCTGATTCATCAAAAACTGTGGTATAAATTTTAGCTTCAAGCAAACCACTATTTTCATATTTATCATCAATTGAAAACTCTTCTTTAAATAAGCCTTCAGTATCTGTTTTTCCTTGTCTTAAATGATCTAAATAAGATAAATCTACTCTTCCATTTAAAGTAAAGTTATACTCCTCATAATTTTTTGGGAGAATTGATTTTCTACTCAGTGATAAATCAACTTCATAGTTTCTATTTGAGGCAGGAGGTCCAAACAAATTAACTGCTTTACCATTTAAAGTAAAGCTATCATTATTACCTATTTGTTTTTTGGATGTCTGAGTTTCAACTTTGATACGATCTGGCATAAAATCTTCAACAGAAATTTTATGAGATGCCAAAACAATATCATTTGCTGTGCTAACTTCTATTCTGTAAGCACCTGTTACTCCTGCATCCATCAATTTTACACTCCCTTCATAAGTACCTTGAGCATTTAAAGTTGCTCTTCTAGATATTAATTCGTTACCATCTGGTAAATACACTTTAACTTTTATAGGTTGATTTGGGGCAGGGTTCCAATTATTATCTCTTGTTACTGTCTTAAAATATACAGTTTCACCAGGTCTATAGAGGTTACGGTCACCATAAATATAGGTCATCATTCCTGTGCTATTTAATCGTAATCCACCTACATTAAACCTTGCTGTACTTATTCGTGTTTGATCATAATTTATATAATTAAAGTCTGATCCATTTTTAGCATAAACCATCTTTATATCAAACCCTTTTGCATTTTTAGCTAAGTCTTCAAATTTGGCTATACCATCACTTCCTGTTTTTTGAGTATAAACTTCCTGATTATTTCTACTTACCAGTGTTACCTCTACTCCTGATAAAGCAGACGCATCAGCAATAGAATTAGCATAAACTAAAGCACTATTTTTTCCTTCTTTAACTATTAAACCAATATCTGATATACTTAAAAGTTTATGTACAGCTAAATACCTTTTTTCAGAGCTTCTTAATTCAATTACATATACTCCCTCAAACTTGTTTTCATCTAAAAAATCAAGTGATAGTACTTGGTTAATACCAACTGTTTCCAAATCTCTTACAGAAACTTTTGACCTAGAAAATACTTCATCTCCTAATTTATAATACTGAGGACCGTAATAATAATAATCGCTTTCTTGGTAGTTGCTATTATTATCAAAAAACGATAGTAAATTATTTTTATAGATCTTAAATATTTTAATGTCTATTTCTGGTACATTCACAATACTCAAATCTATTTCTTTCTTCCCTTTATTTGATAGGTAGATTGATTTTTTATCAACAAAAGAAATACTTGGTGTTAGCTCACCAAAAACAACATTCTCTTTGTATTCTTTTCCTAAAGGAGTTCTAAATACACCTTTTAATTTAGCTGCTATTCTAACATTATAATCTTGACCTGATCTAAAGTCTCCAACTAGCTTAATTCCATTTTCTTTTTCTTCAACTTCAAAAGTTACTTTAGGTGATACCTTAATTAATGATTTAATATTTTTCTCTCTATAAACACCTTGATTCGTATTTATCAAGATTACATTACTCCCAGCAGTTGTTTTTGCTTCTACTGATGAAATAGCAAATTTTTGTTTTTTAGGTACTATTAATTCTGACTCATAAGAAGGCATACTTATACTACCATTCTTTGTATTCAGACCTTTATTAATAGATAATTTAATTGAAGTATCTTTTTCACTATTATAATCCAAAAGAGTATAAACTACTTTATGATTAATACTGTTACTATTCTTTTCAAATTTTAATGATTGAGCACCCTCTTTAAACTTTAAAAGCTTTGAGAGCTCCTCACTATCAACAGGATAATTAAATTCAAAGCTAATATGAGGAACAGGCTTATTATGCTTTCCTAAAGCCCAAGTAACTTGCTTATTTATAACTTTTAATACAGGAGTTTTAAAGGAGTAGGTTTGCTGATCTGATGATAAAATAATACCCTCTTTACTTAGTTCACTACTAGAAAACTGTAAAACATATTTAGTTGATGGCTTAAATCCTACCTCTGGAGAGAATACTAATGTGTTTTTGGCAGACCATCTAAATTTACCATTTACTTCTGGGCTAATTGTTAAGTAAGGTGTATTTATCCATTCATCGCTTTTAGCTTCTCGTGTTTCACTACTAAACGTAAATGATAGATTTTGTTTTACTTCTACTTCGTCTGTAAAATTCTTGTAGATAATTTTAGATGCTTGATCCGATGAACACCCTGAAAATAAAACAAATAAAAATAATAGTTGGCATTGTGTTATGAACCTCATTTTGCTTATTGGTATCTTAGTTTAGATTCTTATTAATCAAAAATAATAAAAAAGCCATATCAAATTGATATGGCTTAAAGTATTTTGTTGGTCTTTTTAATATTCCCAAAGAAGAGCTTCGTATTCCATTAGTTTGTAAACCGCTTCTTGAGATTGATATAAAGAACGTTTATTATTTCCATACATCATGATGATTGAATTATCTTGTGGGTTTTCAAACTTAATTAATCTACCATCATATAATTCTAAAGCAAAAGCATCACCTAAATTTCTATGCTGAGCAGGGTTATAACTATTGTACCATATTGCTGATGGGTCATCTATTAATTTACCATCTTCTCCTTGTAAATGAAATACCATCTCATTCAATTCTCTAAATGAAAAAGAACCTAATACAATGTCTATTCCTTTTGGGTTTTCAGAAGCTGGAATAATTAAATTAACAGCAACTAAATCAGAATACATCTTAGACCTTCTTTTATCAAAGATTCTGTCCACTTTTAATTCAATAGCCCATAATCGATCTGCAGAATATTCATCACCTGGTTTTTGACCAGAATCATTTGCTGCTTTATTTCCATCTAAATCACCCCAAGCAGCATCGTCGTCATCATAATCAGTATCAGATATTGTCTGAGGAATAATTAAACGGCTAAGAAACTCTTGTTTCGATATTCTTGTTTCGAGTGTATCACTTGCAAAAGGTACAATCTTATCATTCTTTACCGCATCAATAATCACTTGAGTGATCTCGTGATTTTTCGCGAAGAAACCATAATTAGATTTTGTCTGAAGATTTACTCTAAACCATAATGACTTTTTCCACATTACCTCATATTTCTGAATATTCATCATTGAGTGTGGGTTGGTCATTGTATCAGGTGCTTGAGCAAGTGCTGATATACTTATAAATAATAAGCAGATCAGTAATTTATATGTTTTCATTATTTGTCGCATAATGGAATAATATCTAGGATTATTTATTTTCAGTTATCACTTCACTTAAAAATATCATGCCATATTCTTAAAGTTCTTATGTTAGCAGTACATACAAATATCGAGAATATTAAAAATCATTTAGCTATTAATGTAAGTTTTCGTACCTAAGTAATAAAAAAAAGCACCTTAGAAAATGAATTCTAAGGTGCTTTAAATATTTAATAATGTGAATTACATTGCTAACAATTTATCCTCTAATTTCTTAAGGATACGTTGTTTTGTTTTCAACTTGTTCACATAGTTGTTACGTTCTTGATATAAAGCGTAATTCTCTGTGTTTTGTTCCGTTGTAGACGAAGACAAAATTGAAGAATATTTAGCATTAAATTCAAATAACTCTTGCTCATCTTTACGAATAGATTCTCTTAAGATGTCAAGTTTGATTTTCAATTGCTCAAAATCAGATAAGCTATATAAATCTGGCTCCTCATTTTTTGCAGTACGCTCTAAGAAATGACTCTCAAAGATTTCGTTACAAACAATACGGAAACGTAAATTCATTTCTTTATCTTCTTGAGAAGGTTCTTTACCTAAAGATTTCCATCCATTTTGCAATTGCTTAATGTTTGCAATATTAAATGGTGCACCATCTGTTAAGTATCTTTCTGCTGTGTCTAATAAATCTTTTTTAGATTCTTGAGGAACACCAGCTGAACCCATATCTCTAGTACTGTAAGCAGGACGATCACTGCTACCATAACTTTCACGTTGTTGGTAACTTCCGCGTTGTTGGTAACCTCCGCGTTCTCCTTCACTACTACGTTGTTGGTAGCCACCACGTTCTCCACCACTTTGTTGGCCGTATCCTCCGCGTTCACCACCACTACTACGTTGTTGGTAACCACCGCGTTCTCCACCACTACTGCGTTGTTGGTATCCGCCGCGATCTCCACCGCCTTGTTGGCCATATCCGCCACGATCTCCACCACCACTACGTTGTTGGTATCCGCCGCGATCTCCACCGCCTTGTTGACCATAACCACCGCGTTGTTGGTATCCGCCGCGATCTCCACCGCCTTGTTGACCATAACCACCGCGATCTCCACCACTACTGCGTTGTTGGTATCCGCCGCGATCTCCACCGCTTTGTTGACCATAACCACCGCGTTGTTGGTATCCACCGCGATCTCCACCGCCTTGTTGACCATAACCACCACGTTGTTGGTAACCTCCACGATCTCCACCGCCTTGTTGACCATAACCACCGCGTTGTTGGTATCCGCCGCGATCTCCACCGCCTTGTTGACCATAACCACCACGCTGCTGACCATAGCCACCACGTTGCTGACCATAACCACCACGATCTTGACCATATCCTCCACCTAATGAGTTGAAGAATTTAGCAGTTTCACGTTTGAAATCATTACCCAAGAATCCCATTTTCTTTTTAGGAACTTGGCCAACGTTTCTCCATTCTTGCTGAATATCTTTAACAGCTTGAACGTGATCATCTCCGCCGCCTTGACGATTAATTCGTCTTACTTTAATAAGTAAAGCTTCGTATAGATCAATATATTGTTCATGAAGTTCATTTTGCTCTCTAAAGAATTCTGTTCTACCTTGATAGAACTCATCCATATAAGCATTGAACTTTTCAGAAAGTTCTTCTTCTTCTTCCTTGATAGCTGAACCGGTTTTGATCCAGTTCATTTTAATTTCTTTAAAGCGTAGAGATGCTTCTTTCCAATCTTGGCTTCCTTTCCAATCTTCTGCTTCTTTTAATAAAGCTTGCTTAATTTCAAGGTTTTTATCTCTGTTAATAGCAATGTAATCGTTGATTTCATCTTCTAATACATTGATAATTTCGTATAGTTTAGTAAAATCTCCTAAACCATTAAATGAAGCTAGATAAGTTCTCATGTGAATGAGCTTCATTAAGAAAGAACCTTTGTTCTCTGCAGTATGAACAGCATCTTGAACAGCCAAAACTTTGTCTGTTACCATTGAAAATCTGTCTACAAAATATTGTAAACTTTCTTCGTCGCTTTCTCTTACTACACCGATTTCTCGGTCTTTAAAATCGTAATACCCTCGTAGAAATACTTTACCTTCTTGTACATATCCGTACTCTGTAATGTTCTTGTGCTCGATAATTTGGGAATCTGACATCGCTATTCGCCTGTTTGGTTTTTAAATGATAATAAAAGTTGTTGATTAAACTTTATAAATAAATTGGTGAAGATATATCCTTTAATGCTATGTCACCGACATGCATTAAAATTGTAAATTATGATCAAAGTTATAATTCTGAAATGATCAATAGTCTTCGATAGTCTCTTACAAACCTAATTTTGATAATAAATTCTAATTAATATTTTAATATGTAATCCAATAACTAATTCAATAAATTCAAAGTAATTGAAAGTCAAAAATGAGTGTTTAAAATCAAGTGATTTATCGCACATTCATTAACATCCATTTTAATAACTGATTATATATCATGCAATTTGCTATCTTACTTTATTAATTGCAAATTTTTATCAGATATATATCATAATTTGTATCTGTATAACTAACTTTCATCTACATTTACGATTTATTGTAGAAATAAGTTCAAAGTATTAATAAATATGAGTAATAATAATGAAACTGTCATCTTCTCGATGGCTGGTGTTACAAAGGTATATCCACCTAATAAACAGGTATTAAAAAATATATACCTTTCTTTTTTCTATGGTGCCAAAATTGGTGTTTTAGGTCTAAATGGATCAGGTAAATCATCTCTACTTCGCATTATAGCTGGAGTAGATACAGAATATAGAGGAGAAGTTGTTTTTTCTCAAGGATATAGTATTGGTTATTTAGAGCAAGAACCTCTTTTAGACCCAGAAAAAACAGTAAAAGAAGTTGTACAAGAAGGTGCACAAGAGACTGTTGATTTACTTCAAGAATTTGAAGAAATAAATCTAAAATTTGCAGAGCCGGAGATATTAGATGATCCGGATGCTATGAATAAATTAATTGAACGACAAGGAGAAGTTCAAGAGAAATTAGATAATCTAGATGCCTGGGAGTTAGACAGTAAACTTGACCGTGCAATGGATGCTCTTCGTTGCCCTCCAGAAGATCAAAAAATTAGTGTGTTATCAGGAGGTGAAAAACGTAGAGTAGCATTATGTAGACTACTTCTTCAAGCTCCAGATGTACTGTTACTAGATGAACCTACCAACCACTTAGATGCTGAATCTGTATATTGGTTAGAGCAACATTTACAACAATATAAAGGTACTGTAATTGCAGTAACTCACGACCGTTATTTCTTAGATAACGTAGCAGGCTGGATTCTTGAATTAGACCGTGGAGAAGGCATTCCTTGGAAAGGAAATTACTCTTCGTGGTTAGATCAAAAACAAAAACGCTTAGCGAAAGAAGATAAACAAGAAACTAAACGTCAGAAAACTCTTGAAAGAGAATTAGAGTGGATTAAAATGACTCCAAAAGGACGTCATGCTAAACAAAAAGCTCGTTTAAGTTCTTACGAATCTCTATTAAATGAAGATTCTAAAGAGAAAGAAGCACAATTAGAAATCTTTATTCCTGCAGGCCCTCGTTTAGGTTCTAAAGTAATTGAGGCAAAAGGTGTTTCTATGGCTTTTGATGATAAAGTTCTTTACGAAGATCTTAATTTTACTTTACCTCAAGGTGGTATTGTCGGTATTGTTGGGCCAAACGGTGTTGGTAAAACAACCCTATTCAAATTAATTACAGGACAATTAAAACCATTGTCTGGTACTTTTGATGTTGGTGAAACTGTAGAGATTGGTTATATCGATCAGGAACATAATGATATTGATAAAACCAAAACTGTATGGGAAACAATTTCTGGAGGTAATGAACTGATGGAGATTGATGGACGCCAAGTTAACTCTAGAGCTTATGTTTCTAAATTTAACTTTGCAGGTAATGATCAGAATAAAAAAGTAGGTGATTTATCTGGAGGTATGCGTAACAGAGTTCAATTAGCTATGACACTTAAAAAAGGGTCTAACTTATTATTACTTGATGAGCCTACCAATGATTTAGATGTTAACACAATGCGTTCTTTAGAAGAAGCATTAGAAAACTTTGCAGGTTGTGCTGTAATTATTTCTCACGACCGTTGGTTCTTAGATAGATTGGCAACACACTTATTAGTGTTTGAAGGTGAGTCTACTGTAAGATACTTTGAAGGTAACTTCTCTGAGTATGAAGAGAAAAGAAGAGAAGAAATTGGAGATATCACACCAAAAAGATTGAAATATAAAAAATTGACAAAATAATTTTTTATCAAACAACTCTAAAAAGATGCTTCTTTTACTGTTTATTAGTAGAAGAAGCATTTTTTTTCAACTGAAAAGACGTTATTTTTGTAAATCCGGTAAGATTAATTTTTATTGGATATTCACAATAAAAAAGATTAAGGTGCTATCTTTAAAAAGAAGCATTTTATAAAAAGAAAGTATGCAAGACGTAATTCGTTTATTACCTGAGTCATTAGCCAATCAAATTGCTGCAGGTGAAGTGGTACAGCGCCCCGCTTCCGTAGTAAAAGAGCTAGTAGAAAATGCTATCGATGCAGGTAGTGACGCTATTATTTTAAAGGTAAAAGACGCTGGTAAAACTCTAATTCAAGTAATTGATAACGGAATTGGTATGTCTGAAACTGACGTACGAATGAGTTTTGAACGTCACGCAACATCTAAGATTCTTTCTTCTGATGATCTTTTTAATATCAACACATTTGGTTTTAGAGGTGAGGCGCTTGCTTCTATTGCTGCTGTTGCACAAGTTGTTGTGAAAACAAAAAAAGAGGAAGATGAAATTGGTACTACTATAGAAATTGAAGGTTCCGAAATTAAAAAACAAGAACCTATTAGTACTCCTAAAGGAACAAGTTTTTCAGTGAAAAATTTATTCTTTAATGTTCCTGCTAGAAGAAAGTTTTTAAAATCTAATCCTGTAGAATTAAAGCACATCATAGATGAGTTTCAGCGTGTAGCACTAGCTCATCCAGAAATTTCTATGCTGATGATTTCTGATGATAAAGAAATCTATAATCTAAGAGCTGGTAATATTGCTAAGCGTATTGTTTCTATGTTTGGTAAATCTTATCAAGAACAACTGTATCCTTGTCAAGAAGATCTTGATGTAATTAAGGTGAGAGGTTATATTGGTAAGCCAGAGAATGCAAAGAAAACACGTGGAGAACAATTCTTCTTTGTAAATGGCAGATACATTAAACACTCGGCATTAAATCATGCAATAATGACGGCATACGACTCAATATTGCCTGAAAGTCATTTTCCATTCTATTTACTTTACATAGAAATAGACCCTAGTGATGTTGACGTAAATGTACACCCTACTAAAACAGAAGTGAAATTTGCAGATGAAAGAACAACCTATGCTATTGTTAGTGCTGCTGTAAAACAAGCATTAGCTAGTTATGGAGTTGCTCCTTCTATTGATTTTGGTATTGATGTAAACTTTGCAAAAGATAGGAAAGAAAGTATTCTAGGAAATAATCAAATGATACCTCCTTTAGAAAAAGACCTTTCTTCTAATATTCCAGATTTACCTGCTCCATCATCAAATGATTTTGCATCAACGTCAAATTCATTAGACAATTTCTCTGTCAATGTTCCTTTCGATCAAAATTCAGAAAACGATGATTTTGTAAAAATATCTTCTCGTTTAAACACTTGGAATCAACCTTCAAGTGATATGCCTGATTTTTCTCCTTGGAATCCAATTGAAATGGGTGATAATCAATCATCAAATAACTTTTCGAATTCAGATTCTACAGAACAATCTCTTACTTATAGTAGTAGAGCTAATGATCTTGATAATTCAACAGAAAAAGATACTGTTTTAGAAGGTTTTCCATCTGATAATGTAATACCAATCCAACTACATAATAAATATATTATGTATCAAGTTAAATCTGGTGTTATGTGGATGGATCAAGAGGCCGCTCACGAACGTATTCTATATGAAAAATTTCTTTCTCAAATAGAAAATACTTCGGGTGTATCTCAGCAATTATTATTTCCAAAAACGGTACAATTAAACCCTTCGGATTTTGCTTTATTTTCTGATTTTACTACAGAAATCGCAGCATTAGGCTTCAATTTCAAAGTAGAAAAAGACAATACCATTTTAATTAATGGAGTACCTACAATTATCCAAGGTGGTGATGAACAAGAAATTCTTGAAGAGTTATTTGAACAAATAAAGCACAACCAAGAACAGTTACGTTTATCATCTAATGATAGTATTGCTCGTGCTTTAGCAAAAAGAGCTAGTATTAAAAGTGGTCAATTGTTAGAACTTCAAGAAATGAAGTCTATGATTGAACAATTATTTTCTTGCTCTTCTCCAAATTATACACCTGATGGTAAAAAGACAGTTGTATTGATGGATACTGCACAAATTGAAGGAATGTTTAATATCCGATAGTTTCTATATTTGATCAATTGCAGCTGCTAAATCCCTATCTTTTTGAGTTACGGTATTACCTGCATCATGTGTTGTTAAACAAATGTCTACTTTATTCCACACATTCGACCAATTAGGATGATGTTGATGAGCTTCTGCTAAGAATGCTACCCTTGTCATAAAGGCAAATGCTTCGGGAAAGTCTTTAAATGTAAAAGTTTTTTGAAGCTGATTATTCTCTTCCTTCCATGTATTCATATCAACTCTAGGTTAAGTTATAAAGTATTGTTCCTAATAATAATGAAAAAGGTAATGCTTATTGATAAAGCCTTCTTGTCATTATTTATAAAATTAAATTACAAAAAAAAGCCGACACCCTAAGGTACCGGCTTCATTTAAGCAAAAGCTTAATATATTTTTAGTGCTTGAAATGACGAACACCTGTCATTACCATAGAAACACCATGTTCATTACAGTAATCAACTGATAATTGATCTTTAATAGACCCACCAGGTTGAACAACGGATTTGATTCCTTCTTTATCTGCAATTTCTACACAATCTGGGAATGGGAAGAATGCATCAGATGCCATCACAGCCTCTGATAAATCAAATCCAAAACTTTTTGCTTTTAAAATTGCTTGGTTTAAAGCATCAACTCTAGAAGTTTGTCCTACTCCGCTTGCAAACAATTGACCATCTTTTGCTAAAACAATAGCATTAGATTTTGTGTGTTTACAAATTTTGTTAGCAAATAGAAGTGCTGCTGTTTGAGCATCTGAAGGAGATTTTTCAGTAACAACTTTTAAATCTTCCCACGATTCAGTAGTAAGGTCTTTATCTTGTGCTAATACACCGTTTAATAAAGATTTGTACTGAACTTTACCCAATTTCACCTCTTTTCTATTTAAGATGATACGGTTTTTCTTTCCTTTTAATAATTCTAATGCTTCTGCATTAAAACCTGGAGCGATAACTACTTCACAGAATAATTTATGAATTTCCTCAGCTGTTGCCAAGTCAATTTCCATATTACTGATTAGTACACCACCAAATGCAGATACATTATCACAAGCTAAAGCTTTTACGTAAGCATCTTTTAAATCACTTCCTAAAGCAACACCACAAGCGTTTGTATGCTTTAAAATAGCGAAAGCAGCTCCTTCTTTAGCAGGAAACTCATCAATTAATGCTACAGCAGCATCAACATCTACTAAGTTATTATAAGAAAGTTCTTTACCATTTAACTGGTCGAACATTTCTGATAAATCTCCGTAGAATGTTCCTTCTTGATGAGGGTTTTCTCCGTAACGTAAAGTTTTAGCTGTACGTTCTGATACTTTCAAACTAGGAATAGCTTCTTCCTCTTCTGCTACTACACTATTGAAGTAGTCAAAGATTTTAGAATCATAGTGTGAAGAAATATCAAATGCTTTTGCAGCAAAACGCATACGATCTTTAAGATCTGTTGCTCCATTCTTTTCTGAAAGAATAGTTGCTACTTCATCATATTGTTCTCTAGAAGATACAATTAAAGTATCCTTATAATTCTTAGCTGCTGCACGAATTAAAGAAATACCTCCAATATCAACTTTCTCTACAATTGCTTGATGCGCTGCATCTTGAGCTACTGTTTCCTCAAATGGATAAAGATCAACAATTACAAGATCAATGTTCGGAATATCAAATTCCTCAATTTGAGCTTGATCAGTTTCGTTGTCTCCTCTGTTTAGGATACCTCCAAAAATTTTAGGATGTAAAGTTTTAACACGTCCTCCTAAAATAGAAGGGTACGAAGTTAAGTCTTCAACAGCCGTTACTTCGGCTCCTAGTTCTTCTATAAAACTTTGCGTTCCACCTGTTGAGTAGATAGTGACACCTTGTTCTTGCAGTAGTTTTACAATTGGCGCTAGATTGTCTTTGTAAAAAACCGAAATGAGTGCTGACTCGACCTTTTTCATAGTTGATAATCTTTGTTTTAGTGATTATAGCGCGAAAGTAATCAATTCAAGTCTAAAAAAAATCTACTTGTACAAAAAAGACTGAAAATTACAGTGAATTACCTATAATTTTCAGCCTATTTTTAAAAATTCATCAATGATTAACCTTATTTTACTAAAATTTCATAGTTGCTAAATGACCTATGAAGGTTAATAATTTCTGGAATTAATAATGAAGAATCATCATTTTGTAATTTTATATCGGCAAGATTAAATAACTTTTCTTCTCCTTGCTGTTTATTAATTATATCTTCAATTTGATTTTTTGGACGATGATCTCTTTCCAAAACACGTTGAACCCTTTTTTCTATTGGAGCGTCAACCACTATTACTTTATCAAGTTTTTTATAATTACCATTTGTAAACATCAAAGCTGCTTCTTTAACAACATAAGGATGTATTTGTAATTCAATTCTAACCCAATCATTATAATGGTCTGCTACTCTTGGGTGGACGATGCTATTCATGGTTTCTAATTTTCTCTTATCAGAAAATATTTGGCGAGCTAAGAAAGGTCTGTTCAGCATTCCGTTTTGAAGATATGCATCTTTACCAAACACTGAAATGATTTCTTTGATAATTTTAGGGTCTTCTCGCATTAACATTTTGGCCTGAATATCTGCATTGTAGATTGGAGCTCCTAATACTTTAAAAATTCTACAGATATAACTTTTGCCAGCACCTATTCCACCAGTAATTCCTACTTGCATGGCTTATTAATTAACTTTTTGTACTCTTAAGTACTTTGGTGATAATAAAATATTCTCGTAATTATCGTTATCTAAAAACACCTTTGGTGTTACCGTTGAGTCTGCCCAATTAATATCCTTGTAGTCAACAACTACAGGTATTGAGTCTATATTATTAATAAGGTCTTCTCTAATAATATAACTAATATACACATCATCAGGTACTAATGAAAATTTTTCTATTACTTCTTCTTCTGGGAAATTAACTTTTAACAGTTTTGCTTTCTCTGTAGAAGAAATAAAATAGAACACATTAAAAGATACTTTCACTTCATCATATTGAGAAACAATTAATCTTTTATCATTATTACCTGGGATTTCTATTGGAATATATTCGTTTAAATTTTCTGCTATTGGCTGAGCATCTTCTGATGCTAACAACAGGTTATTAGGGAACCTTGCTAATTCTGTACTTGGTCCTCTAAATATTACACTATCAGGTATTACATTAATATTACCTACTCTCCTATATCCATTCTGAAAATGAAAAGAAGTTGTATCAATCTTAACTGCTAGTTTTTTATTGGTAAGCGTATCGTAATCAAAAGCCAATGTATCTTCTAGGATATAATTTACTTTTAATCCTTTTAATACCTGTGATAATTCTTTTAGTAAAACTTTACCTGCAAGATATTTTACAGACACTGGGTCTTCAAGATTAATATTAAGCTTACTATTCCCTATTCTTAAAGACTTACTTAAAAGTGTCCATCCGTTTCCTGTTGCATTTACACTAACGTATTTAGGAGGCTCTTGTAAGGCTACAACATTTTCCTCATTTACTTTTACGATAACGGGAATTTCTATTGTAGAAGTGTGATCTTCGTTTAGAGAATGAAAGACCCAAAAGATAAATGCTGTCATGAAACAAACAATCATAGCACTCCAATCCCATGTTTTTATATCTTGTAAGAATGTACTATTCTCTACAAAATTATTTAATTTTTCTTCTACCCATTTAATGAGTTTCGGAAAGTCTGGAATATGGTATTTTCTATTAGGCATATCTATTTTTAACCTACTGAATAATGCTATAATATCTTTAGAAAAATAAAAAACCGTAACATAAATATATTTTATGCTACGGTTTACAAGATAGTAAGGTTTATCACGAATAATTATCAAACACTAAAAATATTTTCAAAATTATTGGTCACCTTAATATTAAAATGGAGATTAGTCCTTTTTATCTTTTTTAGGTCCAAAAACAATATTTGTGTTTTCAGCAGAGATAGAAGATTTTTCAAAAGTTACTTTTACTCCTCTATCAATTTCTAAAACTACTGTAGTATTATTTACTTCATAAACTTTACCATGTAAACCACTTACAGTAACAACCATTTGCCCTTTCTTAACAGCGTCAGAAAATTTTTGCTGATCTTTTTGTTTCTTTTGTTGTGGACGAATCATAAAGAAATAAAATACCGCAACCATACCTACGATAAATACTAAGTTCATAATTTGTGCTGAATCTCCTCCACCTGGAAGTTGAAGTAGAATGTTGTTTAAAACGTTCATTTTATTGTTAATTAAATTTCAAAATTCTTTTATAATTAAGCTGTAGATACAACCTTTCTTATGCTTTGCTACAAAAATACAAACCTCTACTAGGGAACTACCCTAATAGAGGTTTTTTTTTGTGAAAGATCCAAAAGAAAACAAATTACATTGTTCCTTTCTCTGCTTTAGGGTTCACTTTAGCTCTAATAGTTACTACATCCATACCGTCTTCTACATTGGCCTGAATAGTAACTCTTTTTACTTGAGTTCCTTTTTTATGTGCACTATTAAAAGTAACAGTCAATTTAGCAGTCTCTCCAGGTGCTAGAGGCTTTCTATCCCAATCAGGAGCAGTACAACCACATGTTGTTCTAACATTAGTGATTGTTAAAGGCACCTCACCTTGATTTGTATAATTAAATACATGCGTTACCTTATCACCTTCTGTGATTTCACCAAAGTTAAATTCTTTTTCTTCGAAATTAAATTTAGCTAAAGGCCCTGTACTTGCTTTAGTAGTAGAAGCTGTAGATACAGCCGCAGATTTCTCTGTTGAAGAAGATTTTTTTTCTTCACCACAAGAAATTAACATTGTAGCCATAACTACAAGTATTGATAATGATTTGATTAATTTCATTTGAGTAATCTATTAAGACATTTTATTATTATTTGTCAATTTAATTACAATAATAATCACTTTAAACTAAAAAAGGCAAAGAAGTAAGATCTTCCTTGCCTTTTAATGAAATCTGAAAAGAGAATTTATTTATCTTCTTCTTCTTCATCCAATGCTGGAGTTGCAATACGCTCTTTTAAAGCATCAACTTCTCCCATTAATTCTTCTGCATGCTTAATAGCATCATCTATTACACGCTGTCCTTCAGACTTAGCGGCAGTTACAGCTACTTTTCTTTCTTCTAATAAATCTTCAACAAGATCTTCTAAATCTTCTCGATATTTATCTAATTTAAACGTTAAACGTTCTCTAGTATTTTTTCCTTTATCTGGTGCAAAAAGAACACCTAATAAAGCACCTGCAGCAGCTCCTGCAACAAAACCTAAAAATGAATTTCCTCCGTTCTTTGCCATGTTAAAGTCAATATGTTTAATTATTTGTTATCCAGTAGACCTTTTCCACTTTTCTTGATTTTTCCTTCCGATTGTAATTCTTCAGAAATTGAATCTAACATACCATTAATAAACTGCCAACTTTTTGGTGTACTATATTGCTTAGAGATCTCAATAAACTCGTTGATTGTAACTTTTACAGGTATATTTCTGAAATTTAACATTTCAGCTAATGCCATATTAATTAGTATACTATCAACTTTTGCAATTCGATCTATAGCCCACTTTTTAGACTTATTGGCGATAATATCTTTAAAGTTTTCTTCTTGGCTAAGTGTTAAGCTGAAAAGCTCTTCAAAAAACTCTTTATCCTCTTCCCAGTTTTTAGAGATAGATAAAATTTCTGTTGCCTTATCTTCAGAAATATTTTTCACAGTCTTTAATACCATACTTCTCAGTATGCGTTTATTCTCAGACCAGTTCAAATCTTCTGCTTCAAAAGACGACTCTATTATCTCATTTTTAAAGATGAAGTCTCTTACTATTAAACGTAAAATTTCTAGATGAGTTTCAAAAGTTGAAGAGTCTTTTGTAAGCTCCTCAATAGCAGTAATTAAATCTTCATCACGCTTTAAAACTCTAAGCCATTCTAAGACTTTTTCGTCATCTTCAATTCTTCTTAATTTATGTTTTGACAACAACTCCATCAAAACTTCATCTTCTCTAAGAACTGTAAATGCTTTATTGTTATAGAACCAATCAACAAATTTTTGATCAAGTTCAATATTTCTTGCGTTCTTCTCTATTTTTCTTTCAAGCTCTTTTTTAGATAACTCAGAGATATCTATTAAGTAAGAAAGAATTTTAAGGTATTTAGTAAATAATTGCTCCGTTTCAATGACCATCTTTTTCTTGAAGTCATTTTCATCTTTAATTACTAATTGCTCGTAATGGTTCTTAGCTTTAGATGCTACTTTAAGCAGTTTTACATCCAATTCTTCTGTAGAAGCTTCCGTATCTTCATTAAGATAATTTGTAAAGTATTCTATTACTTTAGCTTGTTCTTCATCAATTCTTGCTTTTTCCTCTTGTCCAAATTCTAAGAACTCTTCTCGGAATTCATCCCTAATTGTATCTAAAGTCAATTCTTTATTTGATGCTTTACTTTGCTTGAAAGCATAGACGCTTTGCATTATTTTAATGCGTAATAATCTTCTATTTAGCATGGATCTACTTTTATCTAAAAACTAAGGAACATTTATAACTAATTGACGAAAACAAGCATATGAAAGTTCAAGTCAATTAATTTTATTAAGAGTCTGAATGGAATATATAATGAAGATGATTCAATAAAAGGTAGGATTAACTTCAAAAACAGTATTCAAACATACTCTAAGATACAAACCCGATTTGTGGAATACACATAATCTAAGTTGTAGTGCATAGCTTAAAGATGAGGTGTTTGTTTTAACAGGTTAGACAAACAAAGCGTAACTTCCTCTTTAACTGCTTTTTTGATATTTAAGAAAAAGAAAAAGGCTAATCTAAAATTAGACTAGCCTTACTTGGTAGCGGGGACCAGACTCGAACTGATGACCTTCGGGTTATGAGCCCGACGAGCTACCAACTGCTCCACCCCGCACTGTTTTTCTTAAATGCTCTGCAAAAGTAGAGTTTTTATATTAACCAACCAAATGAAAAGGGTTTATTTATTAATAATAAGCGTTAATATTTATACTACAATGCCAATAGTGAGTATACTTAAGTTTTTAATTCCACTATCTAATAACACATAACCTGCTGATTCTAAAGTAGAACCTGTAGTTAAAACATCGTCTACTAAAAGTATATGTTTATTTGAAAAAACTTCTTGTTTTTTTACATCAAATACATTTTTAAGATTAGAAACCCTTTCCATTCTTGTTTTTTTAGTCTGCGTATTAGTATACTTCTTTCGAATGAGGTTCTCTTTTATATAAGGTATATTCCATTTATCACTTAAAGCAGTACAAAAAGTATCTACTTGATTGTACCCTCTCTCCTTTTTTCTTTTAGAATGAAGAGGAATTGGTACGATATAGTCAATGTCATTTATAGCTGAATTATATAGATCTCCGAAGTGATTAACAATCCAAGTACCTACAACTTCTTGATTTTTATATTTAAGATGATGAATTAAACTTCTTGTAACACCAAAATTTTCGTAATAGAAAAAAGCTAGACCATATTTTAAATTTACCTTATGATTAAATAACTGAGTGATTATATTATTCTGAGCATTCACCCAACAACCATCAAAAACAGGCAGTTTTGAATGACAATGAAAACATAACACTTCCTCCCCTTCATTAAGCATTTGATTACAATGAAAACATAAGTCGGGAAATAGACTAAAAAATATGGTTTTGAGTAGTTTTATAAGCTTTTGCATAGTTTTTTTGTATGAATCGTATCGTTAACTTGAGTAAGTTACGAGATCAAATAAATTATTCAATAATTATATAGCTACAATACAATAGCTTAAAATATAGATATAGTGGAAAACGAAGAATTAGAGCAATTAAAAATTGAATGGACTCAGTTACTTTCTGCATTAACAGAGACATTAGGAAAAGCTCCGGCAGATTTAAATAGTATTCTATTTTTAATAGGTATTCAAGAATTAGGGAAAGGCCCTGTCCATTTTTCTAAAGAAGAAAAGCAAGATCTTATTCATATTGCAACATGTAAAATATTAAGCTATTCTAATTATTACGAATTAGAAGGACTTGATAAAGAAGGGTGGCCTCATTGGAAATTAATAAAAAAAATTCCTTCAATGGATTTACTTGCCCAAGAACAACTCATGAGATGGCATGTTGTTCAATATTTTAAACACGAATCAGATCTATTAGACTAATATGAAAGTAATATCATACAATGTTAATGGCATACGTGCTGCCATTAAAAAAGACTTATTAGAATGGGTAAAAGGTATTAACCCCGATGTTATTTGTCTTCAGGAAGTTAAAGCAAATGAGGAGCAAGTTGACCTTGAGGGATTCAAGGCATTGGGGTACAAATATGTTTATTGGCACTCTGCACAAAAAAAAGGTTACAGTGGGGTTGCAATTTTCTCTAAAGTAGAGGCAAAATCTACTAAAATAGGCATGGGAATTGATGTGTATGATGCTGAAGGTCGAACTATACTGTGTGAGTTCAAAGATTTTACCTTAGTAAATACTTACTTTCCTTCTGGGACATCTGGTGAAGAGAGACAAAAATTTAAATATAATTTCTTAGATGATTATTTTAAATACATCTCAAACCTAAAAACTGAATACAGTAATTTAGTCATTTGTGGCGATTTTAATATCTGTCATAAAGCTATAGATATACATAATCCCGATCGCAATAAAAACACTTCTGGTTTTCAGCCTGCTGAAAGAGAATGGGTTACTAAATTTATTACCGAAGGTGGTTTTGTAGATGCATTTAGAAAATTTGATGAAAACCCAGGGAAATATAGCTGGTGGACATACCGTGCAGGAGCTAGAGGTAAAAACTTAGGATGGAGAATTGATTATTTTATGGTACAAGATACTTTTGCAGATCGTCTTACAAATTCACTTCTGCATAATGATGCTTACCATTCGGATCACTGTCCCGTCGAAATTGACTTTAAATAATTATTTAAGAAATAATTCCATGAATTATACGCTATAAATCATTATTTTAAATATTTTTATACTCACATACTGTATTCTTCTTCAAATGGTTAGAGTACGAATCCAGCTACAACAATTTATGTAGCTGTAATACAATAGAAAATTCATTGCAGATGAGAAAGCTGATAGCTATTACATTCTCTTTTTTAATCCTAGCTGTATTTATGGGATGTGGTCCAACAAACCACAACGAAAAAGATGCAGAAAATAAACTAACACCCACAAGTGGTGATAAATTTTACGGAGGAGTATTTAGAGTAAACGAATCAGAATATATCAAAAACTTATACCCACTAAGTATTATTGATATTTATTCTTACAGAATTGCTTCTCAAATTTATGAAGGGCTATTCAAATTTGATCAAAAGACTTTACAGGTTGTTCCTAGTTTGGTAGACAGTTATGCAAAATCTGATGATCAACTCGTTTATACCTTTAAATTAAAAGATAATGTCTATTTCCACGACGATAAATGTTTTGAAAATGGCAAAGGAAGAAAGCTATCTGCACAAGATGTAGTTTACAACTTTAACCTTATCTGTACATATAATAGAAATAATCAGTACGCACATTTATTTACTGATATAGTAAAAGGTGCTGTTGAATATTATGATGCAACAAAAGAAAATCTATCTTTTGTTAGAACTCCTGAAGGTTTAGAAGGTGTTGCCGGTTTTAAAGTAATTGATGCTTTAACTCTAGAAATCACTTTACTAAAGCCTAACTCAATGTTTTTATATAACCTTGCTAGACCTGGTTCTTTTATCTTTCCTAGAGAAGCTGTAGAAAGCTACGGTGAAGACATGAGAACTAAATGTGTTGGTACTGGTCCATTCCAGATAGCAAGTGTTGATGAAGATATTTCTATTAATTTATCTAAGAACGAAAATTATCATGGTGTTGATGAGTTTGGTAATAAACTACCTTTCTTAAAAGCTATATCAGTTTCTTTTATTAAAGATAAAAAAATAGAATTCTTAGAATTTAAAAAAGGAGAGCTGGACATGATGTACAGAATTCCTACGGAAGATATTATTGATGTGCTTACGGAATCAGATGAGACAAATGAAAACTTTAAGTATCATCTACAAAGAATTCCTGAAATGTCTACACAGTTCCTTGCAATGAATAACCAAGGTAAAGTATTTCAAGACATCAATATTCGTAAAGCCTTTAGTTTTGCTATTGATAGACAAAGAATATTAGAATACATCTTAAATGGAGAAGGATACATGGAAGGATATCACGGTATAACTCCTCCAGTATTTAAGAATTATGATATTGAACAGATCACAGGTTATAAAATGAATATTGATTCTGCAAAGTATTATTTAGCAAAAGCTGGATACCCTGATGGTAAAGGTTTTCCTAAGGTTACTTTAGACCTTAACACAGAAGGGGAACAATACAGTAACGTAGCACTTGAGGTTAAAAAACAACTTAAGGATAAGCTAAATGTAAATGTTGAATTAAAAATTTCTCCATTTGCTCAGATTGCAGAGAAAAGTATAATGGGTAGATATGATTTTTTACGTTTAGCGTGGATTGCCGATTACCCTAGTCCAGAAAATTACTTATGGGCATATTACGGTAAAACTCTTCCAGAAAACCCAGAAGAAAAATCTTGGCCAAACTTAATTCGTTACTCAAACCCTAAGTTTGATGTCGAATATGAAAAAGCATTAGCTTCTATAGATCAGAACCAAGCAATGGTACATTTTATGAATGCTGAAAAGATTTTAATGGCCGATGCACCCTTTATTGTACTGTGGTATGACGAAGGATATCGCCTAATTCAGAGACATGTTGAGGATTTCCCTAATAATCCTATGCAATATCGTGATTTCAGTACCGTTTATTTTGATAAAACTCATTAATATTAATTATATTACTATATGATAAATAAAACTGATTCTTACTTTAGAATCAGTTTTATTTTTTAATAGGGAATTATTCATTCTTCTATCCTAAATTATTAACTCATAATATTATCACAAACCTTATGTTTGAAAGCAAAATAAAAGCCTATAAACAAAAACTATATAGAAACGCTGCTATGAAAGGCACCATTCTAACACTAGCTGCTGTATTAGGTCTATTTTTGCTTTTTAGTGTATTAGAGTATTTAAATAATTTCGGTACTACTACTCGAGCAATTCTCTTTTTTGCTTATATCATGTCCTTCTCTTATATATTCTTTTTGTGGGTTATAAAACCTCTAGCAAAAATGAATGGTATAAGTAAACAGATTAGTGATGAACAAGCAGCAATTGAGATTGGTAATCACTTTCCAGAAATCTCTGATAAGCTTATCAATTCAATACAATTACAATCAGATGCTAAAAGTAATAGCCTTATAAAAGCTACTTTAGAGCAAAGAGGACATCAATTTTCTCCTATTAATTTTACTACAGCAATATCATATAAAGAAAACTTAAGGTATTGGTATAGGTATCTCCTACCCGCTTTAGTAGTATTGTTTGCTATCTTATTTGTAAGACCACAAATTATTGTAGAAAGTACTCCTAAGATTATTCAATTTGATAAAGAGTTTTTACCAATAGCACCCTTTACTTTTAATCTCCTAACCTCAAACTTAGAACCCTTCCAAGGAGATGACTTTGAGTTAAAAGTAGCATTAAGTGGCGAGGTATTACCATCTGATGTATATATAGAAACAGATAAAGGATCTTTAATCAAACTACAAAAATCTAATCCTGGGTATTCTTTTGTTCATACATTCAAAAAAATGCAACATGGGGTTAAATTTAGATTTAAAGCAGCGGGATATTATTCAAAAGAATTTAAAATCAACACATTAACTCGCCCTAATTTATCTAAGTTTAGCGTACAGGTTACCTACCCTAGATATACAAATAAATCAAATGAGACTTTAGAAAATACAGGTAATTTACTTGTTCCTGAAGGATCAAATATTACATGGTTATTTGATACCAAAACAACAGATTCTATTCAATTATATTTTAAAGAAATTGCACTAAAATCTGATGCTGAAATAGTAGACAACAACGTATTTAAATACGTCTATAAAACAAATGAATCAACATCCTATAGTGTCACTTTATCAAATATTTATGGTACAAATAAGGATAGTATTTCTTATTTCTTAAATGTGATAAAAGATAAATACCCAAGTATAAGCATGAGGCAATACCAAGACACAGTCATGTTTGATTATCTTGTATTTGGTGGAAATATTGGTGATGATTATGGTATCACTAGATTACGTACTCGCTATAGAATTAAAAAGAAAGATGATACTAAATCTCCTACTACTTTTAATAAAATAGATATTCCTTTTAATAGGAAAGCAATTGATCAAAGTTTCTATTACAAATTAGAAACAAATCAATTTAACCTTAAAGAAGGTGATAAGTTAGAGTACTTTGTTGAGGTTTATGATAATGATGGTGTAAACGGTAATAAAAGAAGTAAAACACCTATGTATACTTTTATGCTACCTACCTCTGCAGAAATAGAAAAAGATCTAGAAGAAAGTAAAAAAGAAACTGAAAATAAATTAGAAGAAACTCTTGCTAAAGCTGATGAATTAAATAAAAACCTTAAAAAATTAGAGGAAAAATTAAAAGGTAAAAGACAATTAACTTGGCAAGATAAAAAAGACATTCAAAAACTAATTGAAGAAAGAAAAGCATTACAGCAAGAATTAGAAAATCTTCAGCAACAAAGTCAAGAATTAAAAGATAAGCAAAGTAAGTTTTCTGATCAGGATAAAAGTGTTGCTCAAAAAGCAGAACAACTTCAAAAAATTATTGAAGATATTAATGATGAAGAAACTCAAAAATTATATGATGAGTTACAGAAGTTAATGGAGCAAAACTATATTAACCAACCACTCCAAGAAAATTTAAAGAATATCGAGAAAAAGCAGAAGAATCTTAAAAATGAATTAGAAAGAACTATTAAACTTTTTAAGAAGCTACAGATAGAACAAAAAGCAAAAGAAGTATCTAGTAAATTAGAAGACCTTTCTCAGAAGCAACAAGAGGTTGCAAAGGAAACTGATGAACTACAAAAGAAGCAGGAAAAAGAAGCAGAAGACCCCTCTAAAAAAGCTGAAAATGACAAGGCAAAAGAAGACCTTGTTAAAAAGCAGCAAGAACTGAATGAAAAGTTCGAAAAAATAAAACAAGAGATGGAGGAACTTCGTAAAATGGATAAGAAGGAACAAACTAATCAAGACTTTGAACAGTTTACTCCAAGTGAAAGATCAATTCAGAAAGAACAAGAAAATGCTTCTGAACAATTAAAACAAGATAAAAAGAAAGACGCTCATCAATCACAAAAGAAAGCGGCCAATAAAATGCAGCAAATGGCTAAGCAAATGCAACAAAGTATGCAATCTGCAGAAATGGAACAAATAAGTGAAGACCATGATGCACTGAGACAAATAATGGAAAATCTTTTAAAACTATCCTTCGATCAAGAAGATCTTATGGAATCCTTTAAAAAGGTGAGAAGAATTGATCCAAAATTTGTTGAATTGTCGCAAACACAACTTAAATTGAGAGATGATGCTAAATACATAGAAGATAGTTTAGTTGCACTCTCTAAAAGAGTATTCCAAATAGAGTCGTTCGTTACAAGAGAAGTAACAGATATGAACAAATATATGGATGAAAGCTTAAATGCTATTAAGAGACGTGTACCTGAAGTAGCAGCTAGTAAACAGCAGTTTACAATGACCTCAATAAATAACCTTACATTACTATTGAGTGACATATTAGATAATATGCAACAGCAGATGAGCCAAAGTATGGCTGGCCAACAGATGAACCAGAAACAGTCTTCTTCATCCCCTAGCCCTAGTCAGATGCAGCAGCAATTAAACCAACAGATGGAAAACTTGAAAAAGAGTGGCAAATCTGGAAAGGAATTATCTAAAGAACTTGCTAAATTAGCAGCACAGCAGGAAATGATTAGAAATGCTTTAAAACAAAGTATGGGATCAGGACCTGAACAAATGCAAGGACAGAAGAAAGATGGCCAAGACGGAGAAGGAATAAAAGAGGGTGGTAATGGCTATGGAAAGATCCTTAAAGAAATGGAAAAAACGGAAGATGATTTAGTTAATAAAGAACTTACCGATAAATTAATAAAAAGACAAAAAGAAATTTTAACCAGAATGCTTGAGTCTGAAAAGGCAAAGAAAGAAAAAGGGAAAGATGAAGAGAGGAAAGCTGAAACAGCTAAAAAGCAAAGACAGATACCTCCTCCGGATAGTTTTGATGAATATTTAAAACAGAAGGAAAATCAAATAGAATTGTTACGTACAATTCCTACCTCTTTGAATACTTATTACAAGCAGGAAGTGAATAAATACTTTGAAAAGATAAAGGATTGAAATGCCTACAAGCACAATGAATAAACCATTCAAATTAAAGATACCTTCGCTAATAGAAAATGTTCGTATTGCGGAGAGTTTTATTGATCAAGCTCGTGAAGAGTTTAATTTCAATGATGACATTTATGGCAATATCATGATTGCTGTTACAGAATCTGTAAACAATGCTATTATCCATGGAAATAAAAATGATAAGGATAAGAACGTTCATTTAGAGTTAAAAGTATCAGACAATGAAATTGCCTTTACAATAGAAGATGAAGGAAAAGGCTTTGACTATGAAGGTCTACCCGATCCTACTGCTCCAGAAAATATTGATAAGCCCGGAGGAAGAGGAATCTTTCTTATGAAACACCTTGCAGATGAAGTAAACTTCTCTAACGAAGGAAAAGCAATTACTCTTACTTTCTATATTTAATTAATGGAAAGAGAAATTACTTTTTTTACAGAAGATATTTCTTTTGATATTCCTAATGAAGGACCTTTAAAAGAATGGATTCAATCTGTTATCGAAAAATTTGATTTCAAATTAATTGGTGTCAATTATATATTGTGCTCTGATGAATACCTACATAAAATAAATGTGGAGTATTTAGATCATGATACTTATACTGATATAATTACTTTTGATAACTCTGAATATGAAAATGAAATAGAGTCAGACATATTTGTAAGTATTGATAGAATTAAAGAAAATTTTAAAACTATTGGTACAAACGAAACTGATGAATTTCATAGAGTATTAATTCATGGTATTTTACATCTTCTTGGGTTTAAAGATAAATCTGATGAGGAGGCTAAAAAGATGAGAGATTTAGAAGATGAACAATTAGCATTCAGAAATGAAACACTAAAAGCTTAATTCATTATTCTAAGTTGACCTTCTAACTGTGTTCCACGTAAAACATTTTCAATTTTATTGAGTGTTTCACGTGGAACTTTTTTATTATATGAAAACATTAAGTCTTTGATAATTTTTGATTTATTATCTTTGCATATAATTACAGTTGAGTTTATTCACTGTAAATCAGAAAACTGAAGAAATTTACTTACGTTCCACGTGGAACGAAAAAATAATAATAGAATGTATCCATCTTATGACGTTATAGTAATTGGAGGAGGACATGCAGGCTGTGAAGCTGC
Source organism: Flammeovirga pectinis (assembly GCF_003970675.1). Lineage (GTDB taxonomy): Bacteria > Bacteroidota > Bacteroidia > Cytophagales > Flammeovirgaceae > Flammeovirga > Flammeovirga pectinis. Next base: position 4,758,007 of record NZ_CP034562.1, on the reverse strand, counting down.
TCATGCTGCCGCTACACTAGGATCTAGTGTGCTACTAGTTACAATGAATATGCAAACTATAGCTCAAATGAGTTGTAACCCTGCAATGGGTGGTGTTGCCAAAGGACAGATCGTTAGAGAAATTGATGCTCTTGGTGGTATGTCTGGAATTGTGACAGATAAATCTATGATTCAATTTAGAATGTTGAATAGATCTAAAGGTCCTGCAATGTGGAGTCCAAGAGCTCAAAGTGATCGAATGGTATTTGCACAAGAATGGAGAGATACTTTAGAGGCAAATCTAAATGTAGATATATGGCAAGAAATGGCAACTGAAATTGTTATGGAAGGCGATAAAATTACTGGAGTAAAAACAAGTTTAGGAGTAGTATTCAATACTAAGTCTGTTGTTTTAACGAATGGTACTTTTTTAAATGGACTCATTCATATTGGTGAAAAACAATTTGGAGGAGGACGAAGTGGTGAACATGCGGCAAAAGGTTTAACGGAACAATTAGTTGGTTTAGGCTTTGAAGCTGGAAGAATGAAAACAGGTACTCCACCAAGAGTAGATGGACGTTCTTTAAATTGGGAGAAAATGCAAGAGCAAGCTGGAGATGAAAATCCAGAAAAATTTTCTTACTCTGATACTACCACTACACTAACAAAACAAAGAAGTTGTTTTATTACATATACTAGTAATGCAGTACATGATGTTTTAAAAACTGGCTTTGATAGATCACCAATGTTTAACGGAAGAATCCAAGGATTAGGCCCAAGATATTGCCCATCTATTGAAGATAAAATCAATCGATTTGCAGAAAGAGATAGACATCAAATCTTTGTTGAACCAGAAGGTTGGAATACTTGTGAAATGTATATCAATGGTTTTTCAACATCTCTTCCTGAGGATGTCCAATTCAAAGCGCTCCAAAAAATTGAAGGTTTTGAGAATGCTAAAATGTTCCGTCCTGGTTATGCAATTGAATATGACTTCTTCCCTCCTACACAATTAAAATCTACACTAGAAACAAAGTTAGTAGAGAACCTCTATTTTGCTGGTCAAATTAATGGTACTACTGGTTATGAAGAAGCAGCATCTCAAGGCTTAATGGCAGGGATAAATGCACACAATAAAATAAAGGAAAAAGAAGCATTTATCTTAAAAAGATCAGAAGCTTATATAGGTGTTCTTATAGACGATCTTATTAATAAAGGAACTGAAGAACCTTACAGAATGTTTACTTCTAGAGCTGAATATAGAATACTTCTAAGACAAGATAATGCCGATATAAGGTTAACTAAATTAGGATATGATTTAGGTCTCGCTGCAGAAGAAAGATTTACAGCTGTAGAGAAAAAGAAGAAGCAAATTGACCATGTTGTCGAAACACTAAGAGAAACGAGTATTAAAGTTAATACTGCAAATCCTCTTTTAAACGAAAAAGGATTACAGCCGTTATCTCAAGGTATTAAAGCAACTCAGTTTATCAAAAGACCACATGTTGGTATGGATTTAACTATGGAAGCTAATCCTTCTTTAAAAGAAGCTTTTGATGGCTTTGGAGAGAAGGCTTTAGAAGAAGCTGAGATCCTATTGAAATATGAAAACTATATTGAGAAGGAACAAAAGCTTGCTGAGAAATTAACTACCCTTGAAAACTATAAAATTCCTGAAGGTTTTAATTTCAAATCAATCACTGCTTTATCATCTGAATCAAGAGAGAAAATGACAAAAATTGCTCCTCTAACTTTAGGCCAAGCCTCTAGAATAAGCGGAGTTACTCCTGCAGATATTACAATATTGATGGTGTATTTAGACAAACAAAAAGTCTAAGTATAAAATAAAATATCATATTTATTTAAAAAGGCATATTTCATTTAAGAGATATGCCTTATTTTGTATCAGAATAATTTATGCTTATTACCTTTGAACAAAAGATAAAAACAGCAGTCACCACTCAGTACAAATTAAAGTACACATGAACTTATTTTTAAGAATCATTATCTCAATCTATATACTATTTACAGTATATGCTTGTGCAGTAATCTCCTCTCCTACCGGAGGTCCAAAAGATGAGATTCCTCCTAGATTTGGAGCAAGTGATCCGTACAATGGACAAACAAATGTTGATACAACTAAGTTAAAAGTTACGCTATATTTTGATGAATATATTCAAGAAGAAAAGCTGAAACAGAACTTAATTATTACACCACACAAAAAATCATTTAGGTATAAATCTAAGTTTGCTAGAAACAAAGTAATCATAAACATCTTAGATACACTTGAGCAGAATACAACTTACTTTTTTGATTTCGGAAAATCTGTAGTAGATGTTACAGAAAAAAATCCGGCAAAGAATGTGCGTTTTTCATTTAGTACTGGAGACTATTTAGACTCTCTAGAAGTTACAGGACAGGTAAGAGATTTACTTACAAACGAACCAATCGAAGGAGCAATTATAGCATTATATAATCCTTATGATTCTCTTGATGTAAATACAGATCCTCCCGTATATTTTTCTAGAACTGTAAAAGATGGTTTATTTATTTTAGAAAGATTTAAGCCTGGCTATTATAATGTTTATTCTATAGAAGATGTAAACGAAGATTACAAATACACTTTAAGAGAAGAGAAAGTTGGTTTCTTTTCTGACTCCCTCCTACTAGATAAAAATATTGATGGCGTAGAACTTTTTGTTAGAGATTATGATTTAGTTGATCTCGCCTTCAAAAATGTAAAAGCTGAAAGTACAGACCTACTTGTTAAGTTCAATAAATTTGCTGTAGAATATGGAATAGATTTCCCAACTAAAAATTCTTATTCAGATAGTATTTTTAGTATGAACGAAAAAGGAGAAATTAAACTAATATATACTGGAGAAAGAGATATGGAAGACTCACTTCAGATAACTGGTTATGCTATAGATTCTATAGAGCAAAAAATAGAATTTGATACGCTCATTATGTTTCCTAGTAAAAGTGAAGTGCTTGCTGAAGAAAAAAAGCAAACAAAGAAAAAAGGTGGTGGACTTTTAGGAGGAGCAATTAATACAATTGGATCTGCCTTAGGTGCTGAAGAAGAAGAAGTGGAAATTGTTAGAATTAAATTTGATAAAATTCTACCAAAGGATAATGATCTTATTCCAGAAGAAACTTATGATGTCACTTTAAAGTTTCCTTTACCTATGAAAGAAATGAACATCGATAGTATGTACTATGTATATAGTGAAGATACCACAAGATTAGATAGTGTTCTTCTTGATAGGGAAATGACTTTCAATTTTAATAAAACAGAATTAACAATTCCTGGTTTTGAAGTCGACTCTGCATTTAGTCTTATTTTTAATGAGAATGCTTTTGTATCTGTAAAAGATGATTCTACAAATTCAAAGACGGTTAGCTTTACTATTAAGCAACTAGATAAATATGGAATTGTAGAAGGAGAAGTAAAAGGCAGCCACGATAGTTTTGTTGTACAACTCATAGACTCAAAAGCAGAAGTTGTTCAAGAAGTAAAAGATGAACGCCTTTTCTCTTTTCAATATGTAAAACCAGGTACTTATCAACTAAGAGTATTAATTGATGAAAATGGAGATGGTGAATGGTTCCCTGGAGATTTTAAAACTAGAGTACCTCCAGAGTCTACCGCATTCTTTCCAAAGAAAATAAAAGTAGAAGCTAACTGGGAAATCAGAAGAGAAGAAACAATTATCAACACAGATAAGAAAAGATAATAAAATAAATTCTTATAGAAGAATGAGTCAGTATGAAAGTACTGACTTATTTTTTGTCCTTTATTTTCTCATTCTTAGATTTTAGAAACAGTTATAGTGTTTATAAGTAATTGAAAATGTATAATTATTCATCAATTACCCTTAATAGCGCTTTATTAATTGGTACTTATCCATATATCAATGTGAATAACATTTAATTGATTAAAAATCTATCATTTACTACTAATCTAAATCATTGATTAACAACTAAAAACACTGTTTATACTCCATATAGGCATCTTTTTAACATTTAAAGCTATAATTGCCCCTACATAGTGTTATGAGCTATATTTCTTTAAATTCATTAGTTATAAACAGTAATACTAACATAGGCCTTCAATTTTTGTGGATAAAAGAGGTACTTATCAACAGACTTATCCACATATGGATCAAAAAGAGCAATATTCACTGAGATATGCACATAAATAGAGGTTTTTTAGTGCGTTGATAAGAGTGTTAACTTACTGAATATCCATAATATACATCAGATTTAAACTTAAGATATACACATATAAACAAACTTGGTATTCACAGGCTGTGCGCAAATCAATTCTAAAATCATAAAACTGAAAGGGTCTTAGAGAATACTCAAGTATAGAGAGACAAAAAAAAATATCACTCTAAAAATGAAAAATACAGCTGTTGAAAACTTTTTAAAAATGGATACTATTTTTGGCGCTAAATGGTCTATAATTAATCAAAGTGTGTAACTTAATAGAGAAAATAAAAGTTATTCACTAAAATTATATCAAACGGATAAATTTTTGTACAATTATTAGATATCAACGTTAGTTATCCACATAATTCACACTATAAATGTCTAAAATTGTGATTAGTTGATAAAATGTTGAAAAGGTGGGTATATTATCAACAGTAATTCACAATTGGTACTTATTCACGCTATTCACATAGGTGTTAATAAGTGGATGTGGGTAAAAAGGGCGCTTGCGCACAGTAAAACTAACTGAATAACTTTAATCAACTTATGCATAAACATACTGTTGAAAAGCGCCATAAAACACTGTTTTTAGGTATCCTAGGCAGTGAATAGTTATTAGATCAATTTGTTTGTAAGTGGTAAAAAGCTGTTAGTAAACCGAGTTATCAACTTATAAACACCCCTAATAATAATAAAAGGAACTTTAAATTTTTTATTTTTTTATTATCTATTAATAGTGAAATGTTGAAAACCGTACTTAGACAAAATTCGAGATTGCTCATTCTCTCTCTTTTCTTTTTGGTAGGTATCCCTGTTCAAAAAAGTATTGGACAAAATAAAACAGAAGAGAAATTAAACCTGGCTCAGGAATATTATAAAACAGAAGAGTTTGATAAAGCTTTAGAGTTGTATCGAGATTTATCAAAGAATAAAAACCTTATACCAAACATTCATGAAAACTATCTGACCATTCTTTTAAATAAAGAAGAATATAAAGAAGCAGATAAGTATTTAAAAAAAGTTGTAAAGAGTAATCCACAAAATGCTATTTACAATGTTGATTATACTCGGGTAAAGCTTTTAGAAAAAGATACAGCTGCTGCAGATAAATCAATTGATACGTTTATTCATCAAGTTGCTAACAATACAACCAAACTACGTTACTGTGCTTTGTATTGTATTGATCTTAGTTTATTTTCTTATGCTGAGAAGTGTTACCGTACTGGTGAGAAAAACAGCGATGAAATATTCTATTACGAATTAGCAGATCTCTATGCACATTGGGGGAAGTATGATTTGATGATAGATGAGTACATGAAACTACTTTTAATTAAACCAGATCAACTAGAGTATGTGCAAATGGCGCTTCAGGATCGTCTTCTAACAGAAGAAGACTTTGAACTTTTGGAACCTAAGCTCCTCACGCTTGTTCAGAAGAACTCTAACATGACTGTGTTTAATGAGATGATCGTTTGGTACTACTTACAGCAGAAGAAGTTCTACGGGGCATTTGTGCAAGCTAGAGCTCTTGATAAGAGATTAAGATTAGAAGGTTATAAGATTTTAGAAATTGGGCGTTTAGCAAAGAACAATGCAGACTATAAAAATGCATCAAAGATCTTCCAATACCTTGTGGATAGATACAAAGAATATGCAGTTTACCCAGTTGCTCGAAAATATTTAATTGAAACAAAAGAAGCTATTGTAAAAAGCACCTACCCTATTGATAAAGATCAAATTCTTTCACTTGTCAACGATTACCAACAAATTATTGATGAAATGGGGATAACTGATCAAACTGGAGAGGCTTTAAGAAATATGGCATTGCTACAGGCTTTCTATTTAGATGAAAAGGACGAGGCAATTGTAGAATTAAAAGAACTTATCAACAATAGAGCAATTCCAAAGCGCTTAATATCACAAGCAAAACTTGATTTGGGCGATATATATCTTCTAAAAGATGATCCATGGGAAGCATCATTACTTTATTCACAAGTTTCTAAAGCGAATAAAGAAATGAAAATTGGACACATTGCGAAATTGAAAAATGCGAAAATTTATTACTATACAGGTGATTTTAAGTTAGCACAATCTCAATTAGATGTTTTAAAGTTAGCTACATCAAGAACGATTAGTAATGATGCAATTGCTTTATCTATGTTGATAAGTGATAATTTAAACTTGGATACTACTTCTTTTGCAATGGAAGCATATGCTGAAGTTGATTTGTTGATATTTCAAGGAAAATACATAGAAGCACTAGAAAGTTATGAACAAATGTTAGTGGACTTTAAGGGACACAGCTTAACTGATGAGATTCTTTGGGAAAAAGCACATTTGTTAATAAAATTGGGGAAATATGAAGAAGCATTAGAACCTTTGAAAGAAATTCTCGAATTTTACGGTGATGATATTCTTGCTGATGACGCAAACTATTTATTGGGTACAATCTACCAAGATCACCTAAATGATAAAACAGAGGCAATGGAATACTTTAAAAACCACCTGATAGACTTTAAAGGATCTAGCTATGAAGTTGATGCTCGAAAGAGATTTAGACAACTTAGAGGCGATAATGTGAACAAATCTTAGAAAATAAGTTTTTATCAAAAGGTTATCCCCATAAATGTTTATAATTTTTAGAAAAAAGGACATTTCAGAATGTTATTAACTTATAAACATCCTATTCTCTAATAAATCAAGAAGTTATACAATAAACAAGGAAAGTTATCAACAATTAATTAGGCTAATTGTTGATAACTTTTCTGTTTTTAGGCATTTACCAACCTATTTTTAGTTAGTAAATCAATAGAATTTGTGAATTTTAAAAAATTGTCAACAAAAAAGGCTGAATACAATTAAGTATTCAGCCTTTTTTGTGCATAAAATTATGATTATTGCTTCTGGACAACAAAAATCATCCTATCAGAGTGCTCTCTATCAAATAAATTCAAGTTATAATCGCCAAAAGTGTTGATAACTTTGAGATTTACGCTTTCAAATAGCTTTAAAAAGTCTTTATTCTTTAAAGCTTCTACTCTTTCTGTGAATAAATAGTCTTTTCCATCTGCTGAAAATGCAATTTCTTTCATTACATGTCGATTTTTTAAATACTTATGCACATTGAAATCCATTTCAGGTCGCTTAATTACTAATTTCTCTGGTAAACTATTAATAACCTTATAGGTATTGAAATAGTCTAAGACAAAATACCCATCACGTTTTAAGCTATTGGCTATCATTTTTAAAGCTAAAAGATCTTCTTCTTCAGTTTCAAAATAACCAAAACTAGTAAATAGGTTTAATATGAAAGTAAATTCCTCTTTTTTATAGAGCTCCCTCATATCATGTGTTGAAAACTTTAGCTTTTCGTTCTCAAATTCTTTGGCATGTTGAATACTTTCTGTTGAAAGGTCTATTCCTTCTACATTAAAGCCAAGTTTATTAAGAAAAATAGCATGTCGGCCTTTACCGCATGCTAAATCTAAAACTTTATCAACATTTGATATATTTAAATGAGTTGAAAGCTTTTTTACAAAAGTTTCTGCTTCATTAAAGTCCCTGTTCTGGTATAAGATGTGATAATATGGTGTATTGAACCACTGATCGAACCATTCTTCACCCTTTTGCATTTTATTCACTACTTTTTGTTTATCTATAATGAACAACCATTAACTTTGTGGTTGGTTTGAATAAATGTAAGTGCAAAGTATGCTTTTCATTTATATACATCAAAACTATTTTCAATACTGTGCATAAGTTTCTGAAAATTGATAATTTTTTATATGATTTATCGATTTTCAAAAAGTTATCAACATTTTTAAGTTTATTATGTGAATAACTTTGATTTAGATGAAGTAAATCATCTGTTATTCAGTGTAAAAGGGTTGTGAATAACCACTTCAAATTGATTAACTTTGCAGCGACTTATCGTCAGTATACAAGAGTAATATAGGCCAATAAGAAATTTTGAGACAAATTCATGTCAAAGCATTATAATAGATATACAGTAACTGCGGCATTGCCGTATGCAAATGGTCCTTTACATATCGGACATATTGCAGGTGCGTATTTACCAGCAGATATTTACGTTAGATCATTACGTCAGAAAGGAAAAGATGTAGCATTTATTTGTGGAAGTGATGAGCACGGTGCTGCAATCACTATTCGTGCACAAAAAGATGGTATCACACCTCAAGATATTATTGATAAGTACAATAAGAATATCAGAGAGACTTTTGAGAACTTCGGTATTTCTTTTGATTTATTCCATAGAACTTCTGCTCCTATTCATCATGAAACGGCACAAGATTTCTTTAAGGTTTTAAATGATAAAGGACAATTTGAATTAAAAGAGTCTTCTCAATATTATGATGAAGAAGCTAAGCAATTTCTTGCAGATAGATATATTACTGGTACTTGCCCAAAATGTGGTAACGAAGGTGCTTATGGAGATCAGTGTGAAAAATGTGGTTCAGCATTAAGTCCAACAGATTTAATAGATCCTAAATCTCAAATTACTGGAGCTACTCCTACTTTAAAAACTACTCGCCATTGGTATTTGCCAATGAACAAGCACGAAGATTGGCTTCGTGAATGGATTGTAGATGGTAAGTTAGATGGTAGAGAACACCATAACCCTGCAGAATGGAAAAATTCTGTTTTAGGACAATGTAAATCTTGGCTAGATCAAGGGTTACAACCTAGAGCTATGACAAGGGATCTAGACTGGGGTGTAAAAGTTCCTGTAGAAGGTGCTGATGGTAAAGTTTTATATGTTTGGTTAGATGCTCCAATTGGCTATATTTCAGCAACAAAAGATTGGGCGGCTAAAGAAGGTAAAAACTGGGAAGATTATTGGAAAAAGGCTGATACTAAGCTAGTTCACTTTATTGGTAAAGACAATATTGTATTCCACTGTTTAATATTTCCTATCTTATTAAAAGCACATGGCGAAGGATATATCTTACCAGATAATGTTCCTGCAAATGAGTTTTTAAATTTAGAAGGTGCTAAGTTATCAACATCACGTAATTGGGCTGTTTGGTTACACGAGTATTTAGAAGATTTACCTGGTAGAGAAGACGAATTACGTTATGTATTAACATCGATTGCACCAGAGAATAAAGATTCTGAATTTACTTGGAAAGATTATCAAGAGCGTATAAATAATGAGTTGGTTGCTATTCTTGGTAACTTTATTAACAGAGCAGTTGTACTTACTCACAAATACTTTAAAGGGGAAGTACCTGTAGCTGGAGAATTTACACCAATGGAAAATGATATCATTGAAGAAATGAAAGCAATTCCATTACGTGTAGAAAAGTTAATTGGTCAATATAAATTTAAAGAAGGACTAATTGAGGCAATGAAATTGGCTCGTTTAGGTAACAAATATTTAGCAGATACTGAACCTTGGAAATTGTATAAACAAGATCCTGAGTTGGTAAAAACTATATTAAATATGTCGCTTCAAATTGCGGCAAACTTGGCTATTACTATCGATCCATTCTTGCCAAATACGGCTAAGAAAATTCAGAACATGTTAGGCATGGAATCTCTGGATTGGGATAAAGTAGGTAGCCCAGATTTAATTACTGCTTATGATCGTTTGGCTCCTGCTGAACTATTATTTAGTAAAGTAGAAGATAAAACTATTGAGGAACAGATAGAGAAGTTAGAGAAAACTAAAATTGCTCAAACTCCTGTAGAACCTCAAAAAGATGAAACTACTTTTGATGATTTTCAAAAAATGGATATCCGTGTAGGAACCATTGTTGAAGCAATAAAAGTAAAGAAGGCAAAAAAATTATTACAACTTACAGTAGATACAGGAATTGACAAAAGGACTGTAGTAAGTGGTATTGCAGATTTCTTTGCTCCAGAAGATGTAATTGGAAAACAGGTTTCTATTTTGATTAACCTTGCACCAAGAAAAATTAGAGGAATAGAATCGGAAGGTATGATTCTGATGGCAGAAGATAAAGACGGTTCTTTAACGTTTGTATCTCCATCTGCACAAGTATCAGAAGGAAGTACTATTAGATAATATAAAACTTAAAAGGTTACTAATCTCTTTGATTGGTAACCTTTTTTAAATAACTAAAACTATGAGCAAAGGATTTGGAAACATCGTAAATATCATTTTTGTTATTTTAGCAGTAGCATTTTTATTATTGGCTTATTTTGAGTACGATAAAGGAAATGATTATATGGAAAATTTACAGTTAGCAGGTGGTGTAATTGCATTATTAGCAGCTAGAATTTTCTTAACTAAAAAAACAAGTAAAAGAGATAAAGATAAGGGTGGAATGTTTAAAAAGTAATTATGTATTCTGTTAGAGAAATATATTCACTTCGTGAAGAAGGTAAATATCAAGAAGCATTTATAACTGCAAGAAGTTGGTTAGAGATATCTCCTAATGATGAAGAATTACAAGCTGCAATGGCTTGGGTACTTTATGATATGATAAAGGTGGCTAATCAAGAAAAAAATGCAGAACAGTTTGAAGAGCTGTATAGCGTTTTTGTAGAATATATTCCTTTAGAAGCAGATAAATTACAATTAGCAGCTTGTAGAATCTTATTGATTGAAATTGAAAGGTTACTCAATTTACAGCAATTTGATAAAATTGATCGTTTGCTGCTTTTAATTAAACCATTACAATACCATCCAGAAAAAGAACGCCCTAAAGCATTTTATCAATTATTAGAAATAGCTGTTGCTAATAGCCAATTTCTTCCTAATTTTTTGACGTTTATACGTATTTGGCGTTTATCAAATTTACAGCCTCAACATTATCAAAGTTATGGAGATTCTATGAGTCTTGCAGAACGAGTGCACTGGTTAGTGGGGCAACATTTATATGAACATAAAGAAGAAAACCAAGAGATAATAAAGGCTTATGTTAAACAGCTTGACCTCCTTTTAGAAAGGTGTCCTCAATTTGGTTATATAAGAGAGCTAAGAAAAAAATTATCACTAATATAAAAAACTCCTTATAATGCAGTAGTAATACATTTGTAAGGAGAATTTTAAATTCTTAAAGACTTATTAATTTAATTTGACTAAAAATACTTTATAATAAAATCAGTCAACTTACTTGCTAATTTTCCATAGGGTGGATAGACAGGTTTTACACTAGTTAAACCTACTCTATTTTTTAAAACTGCTCTTTGATTTGAAAACCCAACAAAGCCATATTTACCATGCGATTTACCAATGCCACTATTATTAATACCTCCAAAAGGTAAATCAGGATTATTGATATGTAAGATAGTTTCGTTAATACAAGTACCTCCTGCAGTTGTATTCTGAAGCACTTTTTTTATTGTTTTCTTTTTCTTTGCAAAGATATATAACGCTAAAGGTTTCTCTTTTTCTTCAATTATTTCAAAAGCTTCTTCAATCTTATCATATGATTTGATAGGATAAATAGGGCCAAATATTTCCTCTTGCATTAAGCGCATATCATTTGTTACATTGGTCACTAATGTTGGAGGCATATATTTTGTAGCTTCATCCATTTCACCATTCATTATAATCGTAGCTCCTTTTTCAGAAGCATCCTCTAAAAGACCTTTTAATCTATTAAAGTGATCTTTATTTATAATACGACACAAATCTGGAGATGCTTTTATTAGTTCACCATTAGGAGAGTAAAACTCATTAATAGTATTTGTCATCTGCTCTACAAATTCTTTTTCTACAGATTTATGGATTAAAGCATAATCTGGAGCTATACAAGTCTGACCAGCATTTAAGAATTTACCCCATGTAATTTTATCAGAAGCATCTTTTAAATCAGCATCCTTACAAATAACCGTTGGAGACTTCCCTCCTAACTCTAAAGTGACTGATGCTAAGTTATTTACCGCAGCTTTCATCACTACTTTTCCTACGTTAGAACTACCCGTAAAAAAGATATGATTAAACTTTTGTTTAAGTAGTGTTGTAGAAACATCAACCCCTCCGAGTATAACTACCACTTCATCAATAGAATAGAGCATAGAAATCATCTTTTGAATATATAAAGATGTATGTTCAGATAGCTCAGAAGGTTTAATTGCAACAGTATTTCCTGCAGCTATTGCATATATTAAAGGAGAGATAGCCAAATAGAAAGGATAGTTCCAAGGTGCAATAATTAAACACACTCCTTTAGGCTCATGTAATACATAAGAAGAAGTACCCAACATACTTAAAGGAGTACTTACCTTATTGGGTTTCATCCAAGATTTTAAATGCTTTTTAGTATGACGTATTAATCCTACTATAGTTAGTACTTCTGATGTATCTACTTCTACAGGATGTTTTTTGAGATCTTTATAAATAGCCTCATGAATTTCATCTCTGTGGTCTAATATATAATGTTCTAATTTTTCTAATTTCTTGATACGTTCTTTTACCGAAGTCTTTTTAATGGTAGTGGCATTCTTCTTTAGGTGAATGAATATATCTTCAATATTTTGAGTGTTATTATCGATAATTACTGATGTATTCATAATTGATACTGTTATTTTCTATAGATGTTGGTTGAGGTAAAAAGATAGACTTGATAAAAAAGTAGTAGTAATTTCTCTATCAGTTATCATATTACGATGGATTTTCTTTAATTACATTAATATCTTAATAACATGCAAATTTTTGCAATACTAACCAATTGATAAACACATAGAACTAATTATTTCAATGATTAATAGAACGCATAATAACCAAATTAAATCGTGGGTAGAAGTTGATAAAAAATCAGACTTTCCTATTCAGAACCTTCCTTATGGAATTTTTTCAACAGCTACTCAATCTAAAAGAGTTGGTGTAGCAATTGGAGATCAGGTACTTGATCTTGAAGCTGTTGCAAAACTTGGCCATTTTGATTCTATCATAAACGATCATTCTGTTTTTAGTCAAGATACTTTAAACAATTTCATCACTCTTGGTAAGCAAATACATTCAGCAATAAGAGAATGTATTTTTGATTTATTGAGTGAAAACAATCCACTTATTCAAGCAGAGAATGTTTTATTTGATTATAGTACAGTAACAATGCATCTTCCAATTAAAATAGGTGATTATACAGATTTCTATTCATCAGAAGAACACGCTACGAATGTTGGAGTAATGTTTAGAGGTAAAGACAATGCACTGTTACCAAATTGGAAACAAATGCCTGTAGGATACCATGGTAGGTCTTCTTCTATTGTAGTTTCTGGAACAGATATTTATAGACCAAAAGGACAGAAAATGCCTCCTGATGCTGAAACTCCAATATATGGTGCTTCTAGTAGAATGGATATTGAATTAGAAATGGGATTTGTTGTTGGTAAATCTACTGCCTTAGGAGAAACGGTTAAAGTAGATGCTGCTGAAGATTACATTTTTGGCCTTTTACTGTTTAATGATTGGTCAGCAAGAGATATTCAAAAATGGGAATATGTTCCTCTAGGACCTTTTTTAGGAAAAAACTTTGGCTCTACAGTTTCGCCATGGATTGTAACGTTAGAAGCTCTAGCACCATTTAGAGTAGAAAGTCCAGTGCAAAAACCTACTCCATTACCTTATTTACAATCTACAGGTAAACATACTTTTGATATTAATTTGGAGGTTGGACTTACTCCTAAAGATGGAAATAAAACTATAATTTCACGATCAAATTATAAGTATTTGTATTGGAATATGTGTCAGCAATTGGCACATCAAACAGTAAATGGTTGTAATATTAATGTAGGTGATGTTTGTGCTTCGGGTACTATTTCTGGTCCTACTAAAAACTCATTTGGTTCTCTTTTAGAATTAAGTTGGAACGGTAAAACGCCAATTGTTTTAGAAGATGGACAAGAGAGAAGTTTTTTAGAAGATTATGATTCTATCTCTTTAAAAGGATATTGTGATAATGGAAGTTTAAGAATTGGCTTTGGAGAAGCAAATGGTATGCTTTTACCTTCTAAGTAAGTATTCAATTTTGATCAAAAAAAGAGTCCAAAATCAAATTATATGATTTTGGACTTTTCTATTTTAATGATTTATAAAACTTATTTTTTGATTATTCTTTCTGTAAATGTACCATCACTAGTAATTATTTCTACCACATAAACACCTGTATTGTATGTTTCTCCGATAGTAACAATGTTTGCACCTACAACTCCAGTAATGTCTTGTTTTTCAACAACTCTACCGTTCATTGAGTAAACGATAAGGTGGTAATCATGTCCTTTATCTAACTGGAATGATAAGTTAAATTCAGAAGATGAAGGATTAGGATAAACTTTTAAAGAACCAGGATTTAAATCAATATCTTCATTAGATGCAATCACTTCTCCTAATTGAATTGGAGTAATGAACGTTCCGTAAACGGCATCGTCTTCAAATACAAATTCTTCTCCTGCATCTGTAAATTGTAAGTTGTCTTTTAAACTAAAAGTAAGATTCTCATCTGCATTACCATAAACAGTAATGAATGCTAAGTTTCTACCTTCAATTTCAATAACATTACCTACACCTCTAATATCATGGTGCTCATTGTTGTATACATATACTTGGTCGTATCCATCTGGTACTTCAACAATGGTACTCATATTAAATTCATATGCATTGTTTTCGAATGCATCACTATTATCACTTTCTCCATTTTGACGAGCATTAGAGAATACCTTAGGATAAGCAAACTGTTGAGATATACCATTTGATTTTAACATGTATCCTTCTCCTTTTTTCAAGAAAGATAAAGTACCTACCCAACCTACTAAATCATTATAAACTGCAAAATGATTTTGTCCTTTGATTATGTCTCCATTACTTGCTTCATAATAAGCTAAGGCATCATTTACGTTTAAGTTATTTAATACAGGGTATGGTAGCCAGTTCCAACCGTTTGCAATAGTAACTTCAAAGTTATTATTATCAACCATATCACCTTTAAGTTCAAGGTCATTGGCATCGGCTAATTTCATTTTATACATTTTGACATTTGTCATTCCTGCATTAGAAGAAATACTTCCAGACCACCCAATAGATTGATCGTAAACATCGAATTCAGATTGAGCAACAATTCTATCACCATTGCTTAATTGCATTTCAGAAGTTAAGGCATCCAAGTCATTAAAACGAGTATCGCTAACTGCTAAAGATACCCAAGTCCAACCTTGATTTAACGCTAATGATTGTTCCATTACGTTAGTATTACTAAAGATTGAAGGAGTAGCTTTAGTTCCTAAAATTTGATCTTGAACAAAAGCTATAGTAGCGTTTCCATCAATTTCAGCATCTAGTACTCTACCAGTTGTGGCATCCCATATTTTGAATGAAAGATTTTCTACAGTTTCAGCATCTGAATATATTGTTAGATACAAGAAGTAATCGTCCCAATTTTCATCATAAATTAATTCAGCTTCACCTCTTGGTTCTTTATCAACAAAAACACCAATCTTTGTGTGCGCATCTTCTGCATAAATATTATCAATCTTAATTTTACCAACAACATTCATATTGTAACCAAATTGAGTTGCATCTGCACTCCAATCAGGTTCGTTTTCTAAAACTCTTAAATCAAGTTTTATTTTCTCGTCGTAATTGTATTCTGTATCTAAGTATAAATCTGTTGTATACTCTCCTACAGAAAGATTATTATTTACTTCTGCAGTAATAATTCGTCTACTATCTGGATCGAGTTGACCAGAAGTTTGGCTAAGCGTTAACCATGTAGGAACATTTTTAATATTGAAATCTTGAGGTGTTCCTCCAAAGTTTTCTACAGTAATATCAAAAGATTGATTTATGCCTACATAGTTTTGTAGATTAACATAATCTAAACCATCTTTTACAGACCATACCACTTGATTTTTACGGATATATGCAGTCCAAGTAATTGGAGATACTTGTCTGTTTCCTTTCTCATCAAATAATCTAGAAACAGTGATATCAATAACCTGTCCTTCTAATACTGACCAATTACTAATGATCGGGTTAATAATCATTTCATCACCGTTAATAACATGAGTTACGGCAAACATTTCTAAGTTTCTTTTCGGTTTCAATGCTGGAGCATCTTCATCGAAAGCAGGCGTTGCAGCAACCATTATACTAGTAGATGTAGAAACAATATTATTGGCATCCATATGATAATAGGTAGGAGCTAAATTGTCTAAAGGATCTGGCTCGTTCATTCTAGCATACAGCATAATACCTGTTGTAGAAAAATCTACTTCAAAGTATCTATCTCTGCTGATTTGCTCTTTTGTTCTAGCAAGATTCCATAAACGTAATTCATCTATTTTACCTACAAATTTCTGATCTATCTCATAAGTTCCATTGTTATTAAAACCTCTTGCTCCTATAAAGTATTTATTACCAGATAAACCTGTAATGTCATTTGCAATATTTGAGGTAGTTAAATCAGCATCAACATATGTTTTCATAGCACCAAGTCTATTTAAAACTATTGCTACATGATGCCATTCTCCATCTACAATATCATTGGTTAACTCGTATGCAATACCTTCATTATTAAGGTAAAGTTTACCGTTTGTATGTACATCTACCGACCATTTATTGGCTTTGCCATTGGCTTCTATTACATCTGTTCCGTCACCTTTACCATTAGAGAAAATAGTAGCCTCTTGCGACTGATCCATTTTAACCCAGAATGATAAGGTTACATCCATCTGACTTGAGAGTTGTACAAAATTTACATTGTCAAGCGTTAAGTAATCGTTGTTTTCAAAATTATAAGCAGTTCCTTTCGGACGAATATCCCATTCCGCATTCATAATGCCGTGCTTGTTTCTTGCTTTATCATTAACAACGTTTTCTCTTCCCTCATCCATTGGCCAGTAGCCTTGTAGATTTTGTTCAGAACCAAGTAATGATTTATACATTTGAGCGTATGCATCAGAAAGTGATAATGCTTTTGACCAAATTCTTAATTCAAGAATATTTCCTTTGAAAGTAGAACCACCAAAAACTAAATTATTTCTATTAGGAATAGCAAAAGCACCTGTGTTTGTAAATCCTAACTCTTGATCATCTTGATACATTCTCAAAGTTCCAGAATCTGTTCCATCGTATACAAATACATAGTGATGGAATAAATCGTCGTCTAAAATCGGACTAGAAACAGAGTATGTAGAACTTCCTTCAACAGTCCAAGTAAGCGTATTTCCAGAAAGCGTTGCTTCCATTCCATTTTCTTGTTTGAAAATGATAGAATTCGCTTCAGTAGAAAGGTTTCTCATCCAAAACTCAATTGTAAAGTTCTGATCACTTATTGAAGGTTTTTCAAAAGTTGCAGTGTTGTTACTTCCTTCAAAATATACCGAAGTACCGTGTGCAATTTCTTGATCATTGGTTTGGCCAACAATCTCAATATTACTTATAGCAGAGTTGTATAAAATATTCTCACTATACTTTAAAGTAAGGTCTTGCCCTGCCGATAATATTCCATTTCTAGGAGAAGGTGTTCCAAAGGCAACAGGAATGTTTAAATCAACTTTACCAGGCACAACATCGGAAATATATTCAGTACCGTTATCACAATAAGAAATGGCTCTTATTTCATAATCACCATCACTTAAACCGGTTGCGCCTATGTCCCAAGAAAAAGTGATATTATCGTCAGTAATCATATCAATTTTTGATTCTTGAGCAGCTACAGCATCAGCATAAGATTGAGCATTATTGTAATAAGTATATAATCTTGTCCAAGTAGGAGAAGTAGATTTTCTGTATTCTAATCTTACTTTTTCAAAGCTATCGTATGTTCTAGAGTAATCGCCTAAAATAATTGGTAATGGATTAGTAGATCCATCATCATTGAATGCAGTAGTAGCATTCATTACCCATTTTTCTAAAGGTTTTTGAACTTCTATTCTTGTACAAGAAGGCACATAATGTACAGATACTTCAACTGATTCTTGTAAATCAGACCCCATACAAATAGACTCTAAAACAATACTTAGGTCTTCATAATCGTAAACATCAGGTTTAGATTTTTCTAAGAAAACCGTATAAGTCACTGTTTGATCATGTGGAACTTCAACTTCAACACCTCCTTGCGGAATATTAGATTTAATATTGTGAGGGTTAGTAGTATTATCAATGTAAAGCATGAAGCTCACATTTTCATTTAGATCAGCATTCGTGTTATTCAATAATGTTAATTCAATTACCGCCATATCGTCTTCAGGGATATTTGTAATATCAGTAACATTAGCAGAAATAACTGGAACTTCGATGGCTTGAGTAGCAATTGCTAATGCAGTTCCACCGGCACCAATTACACCTTGTTCGTAATTTTCACTATCAAAATAATTAGAAAGTAAAGGACCTTCATGCGGACAAGAAGTTCTACCACCAAGGGTACGGAAAATAGGACCGTTACCATCAAATGGATTTACTACATCTATACTTAAATAGTTATCGTCATCATTATCAACAATAGAATAAGTAAAAGAAGTAGATTCAGCACTTTCTGATGCATCTGATTTTGCAAAACCTTGGCTTACACCAAAACTTGTAGTTACCTCATCACCCGTATCGTTAATTTCTTTACCGAAAGTGTGAGCAAATGTATAATCTAAAGCTACTTCATAAGCATAAGAACTACCAGAAGCTGTAAATGTACTTACTGTTCTTTCTACACCGCCAACACCATAATCTATAGAGATGTTATCTTTAAAATGCTTGTTGACAAAATTAAGGTAGTTTTGAGTATAACTGTTGTTATGATCTAAATTGTACTGATCCTCATTAGCTGTAATCGATGCAATAACTTCACTTAAGAAATTATCTTGATCGTTAAATGCTCTGTATTTTGTTCTCTCATTATTCTGAATAATCTCTTGCCATAATTTTATTTGCGTTTCATATTCAGTTTTCGAAAGTACACCCTCATCATCAGAATCAAGTGATCCATTTTCTAAGGCTGTAATAAAGCTCTCATATTCTGGAATTAATGTAGTGATAATGTGTTTTTGAGAATAAATAAAGAACGTAGATGAAGGCGCTTCGTTAAAGTATAACGCTTTTTGTTTATTGATATAAACAGTATCTAAACTACCATCATCGTTGTGTCTAATAAATGTAGTATTATCAATTCCTTTTACAATTGTATCTGTAGCAGATAATCTGTTATAAGATCCGTATTGTAAATTTTTTGAATGACCTATATATAAGTCACCATCAGAACCAACAAAACCTTCGCTATCACTTGTTGATATTGTTTGAGAAAATGAATAAGATTTAGTAAAACCTTCACCATAATCTGAGTTATAACTTACGCTAAAACCACTCTCAACATCGTTAACTGCTTCAACAGTATTTTCTGGTCCGGCATCTGCACCACCTGTGGTAACTGTAGTACCTAATTTAAGTGTTAATCCTTGCTCAAAAGAAGACGATGTAAGTGCATTCATCGAAGTCTCTATTGTTAATTCTGTTCCTGCTTCAATAGAAGCTGAACTACCAGAACCGGGAGGATCTCTTAGAATGATATCTGGAATATCTGGTGCTTTTGTTACAAACAATTGAGAACCATCTGATTTACCACCGAAGATAATACCTTCTGAAAGTAAGTTATCTGGAGCATAATCAACATCTTTAATTCTTAGCATTACACTCATTCCTTTTCTAAAAGGAGCGTTCATTAAAGGTAATCCAGCCGTAAAGTAATACGTTACTTTATTTTCTTCTTCCGGATCTTTCTCAAATCTATCAGAACTAGATCTTGCTAAATTATTCGTTACATAGTATTGACCATCTGTAACTGGAACTGTAAATGTTGTGTTGATTTCTTTATTTTCGTATTCCTCAAAAGCGAGTAAATCAATCTGATATTCATACAATTGCTCATAAACAGGGTATGTTACAGAGGTATCGTTCTCTTCAGAAACAAGAAATTCATACGTCTGATTTTCGACAGTAACTTGAGGAGTAGATCTATAAATAAAGTTTTGTACAAATTTATAAGGTTCTGATTGGATTTCGTTTCCAACCGAATCTTTAAAAACTGCACGTTTATCATTTGTATATGGTGAGTAATCTACTTCTTCACTTCCTGAAAGTAGAATAACATCTGGGTTACTTTCTATTACTGCACCGCTAACCTCGTTAATGATATAATTTATAGGAATTAACTCTGCTTTATATTCACCTGTTTTATTATTTGTATAAAAACTAGTTGATAAATATCCAGTAGCAGGGTCTGCTCCATAAGGAAGATAATCGAAAGTAATTTTTGCCGTACCGAGGTTATTTGTTGATG
The DNA here is from genome assembly GCF_003970675.1 of Flammeovirga pectinis. Taxonomy (GTDB): domain Bacteria; phylum Bacteroidota; class Bacteroidia; order Cytophagales; family Flammeovirgaceae; genus Flammeovirga; species Flammeovirga pectinis. The sequence continues at coordinate 4,737,557 of NZ_CP034562.1, read as the reverse complement.
ATATTACTACCGTTTCTGAAGAATCGGCTGTGTGGAAGAAATCAACTTCTTTAATTCCATCAAAACCGAAACCAATAAGTTTTTCAGCTTCAACTTGTCCACCAACAACTCTACCAACTACACTAACTCTCGTTGTATCTACAAATGGTTTTGGTGTTTCATGATTTTCAAAAAACTCATAATATCCTTCAGCAGGGAACCTACCATCATGTACTAAACCATGTCCATTTTTTCTAACTTCTACGTAGTGGTTACCAATTGGTACTTGTATTTGGAAGAAACCATCTTTACCTGTTACAACAGGAGATTTGTTTTCATCTAATACCATATTACCATCAACATAAACATTGGCTTCGTCTAAAAATATTTTTGGATACTCGTATAATTCTCCAATTTCATTTTTAAAATAATGTCCTTGATTGTACATTATTTTTGTACCATCAATTGTTACTAAGTATTGATTATAACCAGCATCTTCTATCTGAGTAACATCATCTACTTTTCTTAGAGAACTGTATTGACCTCTAACATCGAAATAGGCTATACCTCTAAAAATGAATGAAGATATATCTTTAAAATCTAATTTATTAATTACCTCAGAACCTTCTCCAATAAATACAACTTGCTGACCTGGATCAAACTCATGTACTCCAAACATAGGTGTAACTGCATAAGAACCACCATTACCTGCATAAGGAATAGAAGTAATTACATAGTTACCAAACATATCTGTTACACCAAAAATACCTAATTGAGTAATTGTTGGTGTTTCTTGAGACCATTCCGTATTTAATAAAAATGAATGTCTTTTGTGAAATGTAAACTCTTCTTTAGAAAGATCATAAGCATACGAGCCAGTACCTTCATCAATTCTAAGGTAAATTTCTAAACCTCTTTCTGCTCCACTTAAATATCTTCTATAATTCTTCTGAACGTCATCATTACTTAGTGCACTACTCCATATTCTTATATCATCAAAGTAACCTTTAAATCCATCTGCTACTCTAAAGTAACACTTATCGCCAGTTATTGGTTGATATGTAATGCTATCTGTATTTACTGTTGTAATATCTACTAGATGACTTATTTCTGCAGGAATTGTTGAACTGTAATTCCCATCCATTAAACGCCCGTTAAAGTATAATTTAGGAATATCATTTGGTGATAAAACTAAACTGAAATTATTAAATTCCTCCATTACTTCTGCATAAGGAATAATAATATCTTCTCCTGCTCCATCAGATTCTCCATTAGGCAAAGAACCAGTAAGCGTAAACGTTATATCTTTTGATAAAGAAGGCGAGTGTAAAGTTAATTTAATATCATTATCTGATTTAATATAATCGAGATCGTAGTAGGATGATCCATTAAACATCTTAAATAACTCTCCAGAAGAATTACCATCAAATTTAAACCAAGATTGTAACGTAAAATCAGTAGGAAGTTCTCTTGCTTCCATTTTAGATTCTACATAACCCGTACCGTTAACTTTAGCACTAAATGATTGAAGTACAATTTCTCCACCCTGAGGTTGAGCTCTAACTATTACATCTTGTACTGGGTTTCCACCTTCAAAAGTAATATTACCTGTAATAGTAGCCGTAGGATTTCTAAAGCCAATACCTGTAATAAATGAAGTGTATTCGATTTCTAAATCACCTAAACCATCTGCAACAACTTTATATTCTTGCAAAACGCCACCCTCTACATCATAATCATCATAAGAGTAAGATGTATTATCAAGAGTAGCCACTAATTTATAATTTACAGAGTGGTTTTCATTACTTGGATCAAACTCTCTTCTATAGATTTTAAAAAATGTAATTAAATCTGAGTTGTTAGATACTTGCCATTGAATAGAAGTTTTATCGTTATAATATCCTTTAGAAACTTCGAATGAATTTCTAGTGAATGTAGGTGCATTGTAAAATATATCCCAAGGGAAACCAATAAGAATTTTACCACTCTGTATTGTTTCACTATCTGTTAACCCTGTATCTTCTTCTCTAAATATCTCATATTGTGTAGATGTATGAACTGGTGAAAAAGGAGTACCAGCAATTATATTTAAATAAGTACCGTCTTCATCAATTTGTTCTCCCAATACATTGTTAAACCCAATAACAATGTCTATTTGAGGATCTCTTTGTTCATCGTCAATATCTACTGTATTACCACTAGAAAACCCATCAATAAAATCAATTTCAACATTAGATTTTGTTGAATTTGAAACTTGACTAGCAGTACTACCAGAGAATGCTGAATTCTTAAATATTATCTGAATATTGCTGATATCATCTTGACTTCTATGTACGTTCGCAATACCATTTAATGTAATGGTTGCAGTGTTAGAAGAATTAATAATTACATAAGGACTTAATCCACTAGGTAAGTTTTTTACTTCAACAGCTCCAGATCCAATAAGATCTGTACCCTGACTTCCATTAAATGTTGTACCAGATAATGTTACTTCTATAGTATTCCTAATAGTACCATTATTAGCTTCATTTTCATGAAACGTAGTGGTTGAATAGGTCACATTTTTAGAAGAAAAAATAAAGTTATATATCTTATCAAGAAGAGGTTCTTCTTCTTCATTAGCTATGTTAATGGGGGTTTCTGTATACAAATCATCATCATTAATATAATTTGTATTTTCTGAGTGAGCCACCCCTAGCATGGTTGATGTAATAAACATCAATAGCAAGAGTATCTTTTTCATAATTTATATGCTAATAAAATAATACACAAAATGGAGTGTAGTATTTCTATAATAAAATTAGTTTAACAGGGCTATCGTATTTCTTATAATTTTATGATGTAGGTTACACCATAGTTTATAGGTCTTGTTTCTGTACTAACAGCTCCACCATTTGCATCGTTAATAGTACCAGATAATGTTGCTGTATGATTATGTGATCCGTCTGAACCAGTACTTCTACTAAAGTTATCTCTTTTGTTTACCCCTGCAGCATATCCAGTTACATCTGTACCAGAGTTATCTTCTAATCTGTTATAATCATGGTTATGAGAACCTGCATTAGAAAGAGAGACTGATATATCGTTATCGTGACCATGATCTCTTAATTTATCTTTTTGATAACCATTCAGAGATGGACCTTTTACAAAACTGTCACTACTATTTTTGTAAGATGTACTTGTTCCTGTACCTCTTAAAAAGATACCTCTTAAATCGGGAGATTTTGTTAGACCAATAATGTCTTTTAAAGCTGTTCCAGTAGGTACATTACTACCATCACATAGCATCCAACCATCAGGAGCAGTACTACCAACATAAGAAATGATTGTTCCAGATGGAGCACCATTTAGGGCAGAATATGCATAAGGGACATAGTTGAATTTTTGTTGTGAAATGATGTTTTCAGATCCATCTACCGGCATTGAAATTGTTAGCATTAACCCGTCTTTCTCATAAGGTATATTTGCTAAACTTCCTGTCTGATTACTTCCGTTCCCAATAACATGTGCAAAAACTCCTTGAGCATCTGTTAGTATAGCTTCAGATTCTGTATAATAATTGATTGAGTTATCAGAATTTGTCACTCTAAATTTAAAATGGACTAATTTATTAGGGATAGGAATGTTTGTCGAATTCCTTGCAATTCCTTGAATAACTAATCCTCCAGAATCTTGAGCGAATAGATTACCACCACAGACGGTTAAGGTTATCAGTAGTAGTAAAGTGAGATATTGGGTTTTAAGTAACATATATGAGAAAATTTATTGGGTTATTATTTTAGGTCTTGGGTTTTCTATGTTGATAATTAATGTGATTGTTTTAAGTAGTTACGTACTATACAAGATAACATGTAAATACTTAAAACAATTCAGATTATATATTTTAGGAATTCATTCAATTAAATCTTAAATGAATTTCTTTAAACAATACAATTTATTTTTTGATAATCCTTTCTGTAAATGTACCATCACTAGTAATTATTTCTACCACATAAACACCTGTATTGTATGTTTCTCCGATAGTAATAATGTTTGCACCTACAACTCCAGTAATATCTTGTTTTTCAACAACTCTACCATTCATTGAGTAAACGATAAGGTGGTAATCATGTCCTTTATCTAACTGGAATGATAAGTTAAATTCAGAAGAAGAAGGATTAGGATAAACTTTTAAAGAGCCAGGATTTAAATCAATATCTTCATTAGATGCAATCACTTCTCCTAATTGAATTGGAGTAATGAACGTTCCATAAACGGCATCATCTTCAAAAACAAATTCTTCTCCTGCATCTGTAAATTGTAAGTTGTCTTTTAAACTAAAAGTAAGGTTTTCATCTGCATTACCATAAACAGTAATGAATGCTAAATTTCTACCTTCAACTTCAACAACATTACCTATACCTCTAATATCGTGGTGCTTATTGTTGTATACATATACTTGATCATATCCGTCAGGTACTTCAACAATAGTACTCATATTAAATTCATAAGCGTTATTTACAAATTGATCTGTGCTGTTATCATTTTCTCCTTTCTGACGGGCATTAGAGAATACTTTAGGATAAGCAAATTGTTGAGGTGAACCATTTGATTTCAACATGTACCCTTCTCCTCTTTTTAAGAATGATAAAGTACCTACCCAACCACTAAACTCATCATAAATTGCAAATCTATCTTGCCCTTTGATTAAATCGCCATTACTTGCTTCATAATAAGCCAAGGCATCGTTTACATTCGAATTATTTAATACAGGATATGGAAGCCAGTTCCAACCATTTGCAAGAGTAACTTCAAAATTATTATTATCCACCATATCACCTCTAAGTTCAAGATCATTGGCATCGGCTAATTTCATTTTATACATTTTGACATTTGTCATTCCTGCATTAGAAGAAATACTTCCCGACCACCCAATTGATTGATCGTAAACATCAAATTCATTCTGAGCAACAATTCTATCACCATTGCTTAATTGCATTTGAGAAGTTAAGGCATCAAGATCATTAAAACGGGTATCGCTAACTGCTAAAGAAACCCAAGTCCAACCTTGGTTTAATGCTAACGACTGTTCCATCACGTTTGTATTTGTAAATACCTTCGGAGTAATATTATCACCCATTACTTGGTCTTGTACAAATGTAACTTCGGCACTACCATCAATTTCAGCATCTAGTACTCTACCGGTTGCAGCATCCCAAATTTTAAAAGATACTTGTTCTGAGGTAGTTGTATTAGAATTAATTGATAGATATAAGAAATAATCTTGTAAACTATTATCATAAACTAATTGCGCTTCACCTCTTGGCTCTTCTCCTACAAAAGCACCAATTTTGGTGTGTGTATCTTCTGCATAGACATTATCAATTTTAATTTTACCTACAATACTCATATTGTAACTGTAATTACTTTCATTGACAGCCCAATCAGGTTCGTTTTCTAAAACTCTTAAATCAAGTTTTATTTTCTCGTCGTAATTGTATTCTGTGTCTAAGTATAAATCTGTTGTATACTCTCCTACAGAAAGATTATTATTTACTTCTGCAGTAATAATTCGTCTACTATCTGGATCGAGTTGACCAGAAGTTTGGCTAAGCGTTAACCATGTAGGAACATTTTTAATATTGAAATCTTGAGGTGTTCCTCCAAAGTTTTCTACAGTAATATCAAAAGATTGATTTATACCTACATAGTTTTGTAGATTAACATAGTCTAAACCATCTTTTACAGACCATACCACTTGATTTTTACGGATGTATGCAGTCCAAGTAATTGGAGATTCCTGTCTGTTTCCTTTCTCATCAAATAATCTAGAAACAGTGATATCAATAACCTGTCCTTCTAATACCGACCAATTACTAATGATCGGGTTAATAATCATTTCATCTCCATTAATAACATGACTTACGGCAAACATCTCTAAGTTTCTTTTCGGTTTCAATGCCGGAGCATCTTCATCGAAAGCAGGCGTTGCAGCATTCATTATACTAGTAGATGTAGAAACAATGTTATTGGCATCCATATGATAATAGGTAGGAGCTAAATTGTCTAAAGGATCTGGCTCGTTCATTCTAGCATACAGCATAATACCTGTTGTAGAAAAATCTACTTCAAAGTATCGATCTCTGCTGATCTGCTCTTTTGTTCTAGCAAGATTCCATAAACGTAATTCATCTATTTTACCTACAAATTTCTGATCTATTTCATAAAGACCTCCATTGTTGAAACCTCTTGCACCAATAAAGTATTTATTACCAGATAAACCTGTAATGTCATTTGCAATATTTGAGGTAGTTAAATCAGCATCAACATATGTTTTCATAGCACCAAGTCTATTTAAAACAATTGCTACATGATGCCATTCTCCATCTACAATATCATTGGTTAACTCGTATTCTACTCCTTCATTATTAAGGTAAATTTTACCGTTTGTATGTACATCTACCGACCATTTGTTGGCTTTGCCATTGGCCTCAATTACATCTGTTCCATCACCTTTACCGTTAGAGAAAATAGTAGCCTCTTGCGACTGATCCATTTTAACCCAGAATGATAATGTTACATCCATCTGACTTGAGAGTTGTACAAAATTTACATTGTCAAGCATTAAGTAATCGTTGTTTTCAAAATTATAAGCAGTTCCTTTCGGACGAATATCCCATTCCGCATTCATTATGCCGTGCTTGTTTCTTGCTTTATCGTTTACAACGTTTTCTCTTCCCTCATCCATTGGCCAGTAGCCTTGTAGATTTTGTTCAGATCCAAGTAAAGATTGATACATTTGACCATATGCTTCAGAAAGAGATAATGCTTTTGACCAAATTCTTAATTCAAGAATATTTCCTTTGAAAGTAGAACCACCAAAAACTAAATTATTTCTATTAGGAATAGCAAAAGCACCTGTGTTTGTAAATCCTAACTCTTGATCATCTTGATACATTCTCAAAGTTCCAGAATCTGTTCCATCGTATACAAATACATAATGATGGAATAAGTCATCGTCTAGAATAGGACTAGAAACAGAGTAAGTAGAACTTCCTTCAACAGTCCAAGTAAGTGTATTTCCAGAAAGCGTTGCTTCCATTCCATTTTCCTGTTTGAAAATAATAGAATTAGCTTCTGTAGAAAGGTTTCTCATCCAAAACTCAATTGTAAAGTTCTGATCACTTATTGAAGGTTTTTCAAAAGTTGCAGTGTTATTACTTCCTTCAAAATATACCGAAGTACCGTGTGCAATTTCTTGATCATTGGTTTGGCCAACAATCTCAATATTACTTATTGCAGAGTTGTATAAAATATTCTCGCTGTATTTTAAAGTAAGGTCTTCCCCTGCCGATAATATACCATCACCTGGCGATGGTGTTCCAAAGGCAACAGGAATGTTTAAATCGACTTTACCTGCAACAACATTAGAAATATATTCAGTGCCATTATCACAATAAGAAATGGCTCTTATTTCATAATCACCGTCACTTAAACCGGTTGCGCCTATGTCCCAAGAAAAAGTGATATTATCGTCAGTGATCATATCTATTTTTTGTTCTTGTGCAGCTACAGCATCAGCATAAGATTGCGCATTATTGTAATAAGTATATAATCTTGTCCAAGTAGGAGAAGTAGATTTTCTGTATTCTAATCTTACTTTTTCAAAGCTATCGTATGTTCTAGAGTAATCGCCTAAAACGATTGGTAATGGATTAGTAGAACCATCATCGTTGAATGCAGTAGTAGCATTCATTACCCAATTTTCTAAAGGTCTTTGAACTTCTATTCTTGTACAAGAAGGCACATAATGTACAGATACTTCAACTGTTTCTTGTAAATCAGACCCCATACAGATAGACTCTAAAACAATACTTAGGTCTTCATAATCGTAAACATCAGGTTTAGATTTTTCTAAGAAAACCGTATAAGTCACTGTTTGATCATGTGGAACTTCAACTTCAACACCTCCTTGTGGAATATTAGATTTAATATTATAAGGATTTGATGTATTGTCGATGTAAAGCATGAAACTCACATTATTATTAAGATCAGCATTCGTGTTATTGAGTAGCGTTAATTCAATTACCGCCATATCGTCTTCAGGGATATTTGTAATATCAGTAATATTGGCTGTAATAACAGGAACTTCGATGGCTTGCGTTGCAATTGATAATGGAGAACCCCCTGCACCAATTACAGTAATATCATCGTCGTTATCTTTATCAAAGTATAAAGAAAGTACTTCCCCTTCGTGCGGACAAGAAGTTCTACCACCAACAGTACGGAAAATAGGTCCATTACCATCAAATGGGTTTACAACGTCTATACTTAAATAATTATCATCATCATTATCAACAATAGAATAAGAAATATCTAAAGATTTAGCTTCTTCTTTTCCATCACTTTTAGCAAATGATTGATTGAACTCTACGCCCATTGTGTGCTGAAAACCTGTACCGTTTACTACAGCACCAACAGTTTGTGCATAAGAAGCATCTAAATTGACATCATAAGAATACGATGTATTTACAGCAGAGAAAGTACTAATTGTTCTTTCTAATCCGCCAACACCATAATCAATAGAAATATTATCTGAAAACTTACTATTAATTAATGCGGCTAGACCATCATTATTTAATTGAGCAGTGATATTTGCAATAATTTCTGCTTTGTAATTTTCCTGATCATTAAATGCTCTATATTTTGTTCTTTCGTTATCTTGAATAATTTTTTGCCATAACCTAATCTGTTTTTCATATTCATCTTTAGTAAGAACACCTTCATCTTCAGGATCTAAAGTTCCGTTGTCTAAAGCAAGAATAAAGCTCTCATATTCAGGAAGCAACGTATTAACAATATGCTTTTGAGAATAAACAAAGAAAGTAGAAGTTGGAGACTCGTTAAAGAACAATGCTTTTTGCTGATTTACATATACTGTATCAATAGTATCGTCATCATTAAACTTAAAGAAAGTAGCATTATCAATTCCAGAAACAGCTGTGTCTGTAATCACTAATCTTTTAAAAGTACCGTACTCTAGGTTTTTAGAATTACCGATATATAAATCGCCATCTGAACCTACAAAACCTTCGCTATCACTAGTAGAAATACTTTGAGAGAATGAATATGATTTTGTTTGATTTTCTCCATAATCAGAACCGTATGAAACAGATATTCCATTTTCGACATCGTTAGAAACGTCTGCTTCTACTTCTGGTCCTAGTTTACCACCACCAGTTGTAACAGTTACACCTTGATGGAATGTATTGGTATAAGAAGTAGATACATTTGTAAGTGTATTTAACTCTGATGTGATTGTAACTTCTGTACCTGCCTCAATTGTTGCCGAACTTCCTGATCCCGGTGGATCTCTAAGAATAATATCTGGGAAATCTGGTGCTTTTGTAACAAATAATTGAGAACCATCTGCTTCACCACCAATAATAAAACCTTCTGCTAAGAAATTTTCAGCAGGATAATCAACGCCTTTAATACGAAGATTAATGCTCATACTTTTGGTAAATGGAGCAGTCATTAAAGGTAAACCAGCTTTAAAGTAGTAAGTAGCTTTATTCGGCTCCTCTTCACTTTTAACTAGGTTTTCTGCTGTATCGTCTGCTAAATTATTATTAATAATGTATTCACCATCAGTAATTGGAACAGTAAATTTCTGGTTAATTTCCTTGTTTTCGTATTCCTCATAAGAAATCAGATCAACTTTATAATCATATAATTGTTCATAAACTGGATACTTAATAGATGTATCACCTTCTGCAGCAATTAAATAATTATAAGTTTGTCCTTCAACATTTAAAACAGGTGTTGATCTGTAGATAAAGTTTTGAACAAAATGATAAGGATCAGATTCTAATCCAGAACCATTTGGGTCTTCAAAAACAGAAGTAAATTCTTCTGTAATGAAAGAGAAATCGACTTCTTCGTTACCAGACAATAATTGAATGTCGGTATTGCTTTCTATTACAACACCTGTTATCTGATTTATAATATAATTTATTGGTAATAATTGAGTTCTATATTCTCCTGTTTCTGAATTTGTAAAAATACTTGTAGACAAAAATCCAGTGGCAGGGTCTGCTCCATAAGGAAGGTAATCAAAAGTGATACGTGCTGTACCAATATTACTAATAGAAGATACGCCTACAACTTCAGAAGAGTCTTCTGTGTAATTGTAAGTATATTCTTGGGTACCGTTATAACCAAAACCGATTGGTTTTTCTGCTTCAACTTGCCCACCTACTACTCTACCTACAATATTAACTCTAGTAGTATCTACAAATGGTTTAGGAGCTTCTAAGTTTTCGAAAAACTCATAGTAACCTTCGGCAGGGAATCTACCACCATGAACAAGCGTATGATTTGCTTTTCTAACTTCGATAAAGTGATTACCAATTGGAACTTGAAGTTCAAAGAAACCATCTTTACCTGTAACTAAAGGTTCTTTATTTGCATCTAGCATGATGTTACCATCAACAAAGATATTAGCACCATCTAAAAATACTTTAGGGTATTCGTATAGGTCTTCTTCTTCATCTTTAAAGTAATGCCCTTGATTGTACATTATTTTTGTACCATCAATTGTTACTAAATATTGGTTATACCCCGCATCTTCTATTTGAGTAACATCTTCTACTTTTCTTAAAGGTTCAAATAATCCTCTAACATCATAATATGCAATACCTCTAAAAAGGAATGAAGATATATCTAAAAAGTCTAATTGGTTTACAACTTCAGAGCCTTTACCTACAAAAACTACTTGTTTAATAGGGTCAAATTCATGTACTCCAAACATTGGTGTAATAGAATAAGTACCACCATTGCCAGAATAAGGAACAGAAGAAATTACATAATTACCATACATGTTTGTTACTCCAAAAATACCTAACTGACTTGTAGTTGGTGCTTCCTGAGACCATATTGTATTTAATAAAAAGGAGTGCCTTTTGTTAAAATCAAAACCACTTTTAGATAAATCATAAGCATATGCACCCGTTCCTTCGTCTATTCTTAAATAAATCTCAAGAGCATTTTCAGCACCACTTAAATATCTTCTGTAATTTTTCTTTACTTCATCAGCATCTAATGCTCTACTCCAAACTCTTACATCATCTATATAACCGACAAAACCATCGCCTACTCTAAAATAAGCATCTTCGCCAGTAAGCGGTACAAATTTGGTGCTATCGTTATCAGTATTCATAGATACTTCTACCAAATAAGCAAGGTCTTTAGGAACATTATCTTCTGCAAAATTAGAATCCATTAATCTACCATTAAAATATAGTTTAGGTAGTTCTTCTGGAGTTAAAACTAAAGACAGATGATTAAATCTGTCAAGAATATCAGTGTATGTTTCTACTACATCTTCACCTGCACCATTTGCTTCACCAGAAGGCAAATAACCAGCAAGTCTATATGTAATTTCATCAGAAATTGATGGAGAATGAAGAATAAATATTAATTCATCATCTGTTTTCTCATAATCTAAATCATAAAAAGAAGAGCCATTAAATACTTTAAAAGCTTCTCCTTCTGAGTTTCCGTTAAATTTAAACCATGATTGAACTGTATATTCATTTGGTAGGTTATCTGTTTCAATAACAGATTCTACATATCCATCGCCTTCTACTTCAAGTGTAAAAGATTTTAATTTTAATTCAGCCCCTTGAGGTTCTGCCCTAACAACTACGTTTTCTACTGGGTTTCCTCCTTCAAAGGCAATATTACCAGAAATTGTTGCCGTTGGATTTCTAAAGCCAACTCCAGTAATATAAGTTGTGTATTCTATATCTAACTCTCCTAAACCTTCCACATCAATTTTATATTCGAATAAAAGACCACCTTCTACATCAAAATCTGAATAGGTGTATGTTTGATTATCTAAGGTTACCAGTAATTCATAATTTGTATATAAATCTGAAATGGCAGGATCGAATTCTCTTCTGTAAACTTTAAAAGTTGTAATAAGATCGGAGTTGTTATTTACTTGCCAATCTATTCTAGTTTCGTCACTATAATAACCTTTAGAAATTTCGAAAGTATTTCTAGTGAACGTTGGAGCATTGTAAAAAATCTCCCAAGGAAAACCGATAATTAAATTACCCTCTAGAACAACCTCACTATCTGATAAATTTGTATCGTTGTCTCTAAAAACTTCGTAATTAGTAACTGTAGTAACAGGAGATAAAGCACTACCAACATTTAAGTTAAGGTAGTTTCCATCATCATCCATTTGGTAATTAAGTGTACCATTAAATCCTGTAACTATATTAATTCTTGGAGTCTCAATTTCTATATTATCAGTATCAAAATTACCACTAGAAAACCCATCAATATAATCTACAGTAATATTACTTATAAAAGTATTAGATACTTCTGATACTGTTGCATCTAAAAATGCATGACTATAAAATTCTACTTCTATTTGTCCTACATCATCTTGGCTTCTGTGTGTACTAGCAATACCATTTAATGTTATTGATGCTTGAGTTGGAGATTCAACGACAATATATGGAGTATATCCAGTTGGTAAATTTCTTACCACAACAGCATCTTTATCACCTAAGTCAGTACCTTTTTTACCATGAAAAGAAGCACCACTAATGGTTACAATTATTTTATTTTTAATTGTACCGTTATTAGAGTCATCTTCATGAAACGTTGTAGTATTATACGTTAAAGACTTAGAAGAAAATATGAAAGAGTAAATTTTATCTAATATTGTTTGATTATCTATTTCTTCTGTAGTAGTATTTATTTCGTTCTTCGGAGTTTCACCTTCTTTGTTAATATCTTTTGTAGAATTATTAACGGATGAAGACGCAACCCCGAGCATTGTTGATGTCAGAAACACCAATAGCAAGAGTATTTTTTTCATAATATTAAGCTGAATAAAATATTACATCAAAATGTGTAATACTTTTAGTTATTAGGTTTAACCAAAATCGAATTAAAGCTTAATGATGTAATTTACACCATAACTTACAGGTTGTGTCTCTTCATCAACGCCATCTCCAGTTGCAACACCAACACTACCACTTATAGTTGTAGAGTGATTATGATCTCCTGAAGATCCTGTTGATCTACTTATATTTTGTCTTTTTACTAGACCACCTCCATGGCGACCGATATTACCTGAACCACCTTCTCTAAATTTACTGTAGCTATGATTGTGGCTACCATTACTTGCAATGTCTACACTAAAATCGTTATCATGCCCATGGTCACCTAATTGATCTTTTTCATAGGAATTTAATCCAGGACCAGAAACAAATTCATTGTTACTATTTTGGTGTGTAGTATTTGTACCTGTACCTCTAAGATACATACCTCTTAAATCTGGTGCATTAGCCATTCCAATCATGTCTTTTAAATACGTACCTGTTGGAACTGAACTCCCATCACATAACATCCAACCTAATGGAACGTCTGTACCTGTAAATGGAACTATGGATCCAGAAGGTGCTCCGTTTAGTGCTGAAAAGGCATAAGGAACATAATTTATTATTTGTTCTGAAATTACGTTTTCAGTAGAGTTTACGACCATAGAAATGATCAATTTTAAATTAGCATCTTTGTAGGGTACAGTCTGTATAGAACCTGTAGTCACTGTTCCAGTGCCTATTTCATGATGGAAAACACCTTGTGAATTTGTAACTAATTGTTTTGTTTCAGAAAAGTAAGTCGACGATTTATTGTTACTAACTATTGTAAATTTAAAGTCTAATACTTTGTTAGGAATAGCAGCATGTAATGAATTTCGAGCTAGCCCTTGTACAACAAAGCCACCGCTTTGTGCAAATAGGTTACTATTAAGAAATAGTAATGCTATTAATATTATTGAGCGATAATGAGTCTTAAGTAGCATAAATGAATATTTTGATGGGTTATTTTTTCTGATAGCTTCTGCTATGCTAATTATAATTTAATGATGTAAGCTACACCATAACTTACTGGTCGAACTTCATTTCCGGTACCAGTACCATTCACGTTATTAATTGAACCTGAAACAGATGCTGTATGTTCATGATCTCCTGCAGATGAAGTGTTTGTACTTTCAGTACTTATTTCAGCACCTAAACCTGCAATATAGTTTAATATGCCATATTCGCTCGATCCTTCAATTCTTTCATAACTATGGGAGTGAGAACCTCCATTATCTACTGCTACAGCAATATTATCTGAATGGTTGTGTGGACCAATTTTATCTTTTTCAACATCATTTAAGGCAGGACCTTGAGGATATTCACTATTTGTATTTGTAAAAGTTTCGTTAGTACCTGCTCCCCTTACAAACATACCTCTTAAATCGGGTGCATTGTTCATTCCCAAAACATCTTTTAATGTTGTACCGGATGGAATTGAACTTCCATCACACATCATCCAGCCATTTGGAGCAGAACTTCCAACAAATGGAATTATTGACCCTGCAGGCAAACCATTGGCTGCTCTGTATGCATAAGGCACATAATTCATGGGTTTATCTGATATGATTTGTTGGTTACCATTATCATCTAAAGAGACAATTAATTTTAGATTACCAAGTGTATAAGGAGCATTTTTTAAATTGCCGGATTGATTATCACCTTGTCCAACAATATGAGAAAAAACACCGTAAGTATCCGTACGGATAGATTTTGTTTCACTGTAATATGTGGTAGATCCGTCGTTACTTTTTACTTGAAACGTAAAAGAAATCAATCGATCTCCAAGTGCTGCATGTCCATTATTTCTCGCTACACCTTGCACAACAAAACCATTTTGAGCTAGACTAAAAGAAGTAATAATTAGAAAACAGAAAAAGAATAATGAAACAATCTTTAGGCTTAATATTTTCATGGTCGTTAATTGGGTTAAAGACTATTCTTGGGTTTACAAATACAATAACGTAAATAAATGTAAAATAATTCCCACATAACTGTTTATATATAATTTTTCTGAAATCTATTCTTGATTGTATACAAGTACTACTATAAAAAAATGATTGATTTAATTAAATAATGAACTATTATAAAGTAGTCTGTGTAATTATAGGAGATAATTGTAACTAATTATTCTCTAGAAAAGACCAAAAGAAACTCGAAAGATTCTTTAATAACAACCCCAAAAATAACCCATTTATATCATGAAAATTAATTTGACCACTTCTTATTTTATGGAATGATATCCTATTTCATTGTTTAATACATAGTGTTATATGCTTAATTAAATAGTCAGTAAATAATTTACTCTTCTATTAATCACCAAAGATTACTAACTGTTATGAAAAGGTTATTCCTAATATTATTAACGCTTTCCCTCATTACTACACTACCTAATTATACTATTGCGTCAAATACAGAAGTAGAACAAGATGGTATAGAATGGGACGGTAACACATTTTCTGAATCAGATAATTTTGATGGAACTTTTCCATACTCTGTTTTTGCGAATGCAACAGGTTCTATTACTTTCTCGCCATTATTAGATGAAAATGATGGAAGCATCTATGATTTAGATGGTATTAGAGATGATTATATAAAATTAGGTTATGCTGAAGTAGAAAACCTACCAAAAGGTTTACGCTTGGAAGTTGTTCCTATTTCGGCTACAAGATTACAAATAACATTAGTTGATACAGCAAATTACCACACAGATAATTTAGATATATATAATTTAAAATTAACGCTTCTTGATGATGCGTTCCAAAATGGTAATGCAAGTAATTATTCAGGTACATCTAAAGTGTATAGTGTAAACTTTAGAAATGCCCCACCTATTACAGATAGTGATTTTGAAGTAATAAATTCAACTCAATTTATAGAAACCTCTGCAGACGATGGTGCAGTGGAAGGTATCCTTGTTTTAAATTTAGTTGGTGGTGATACTTTAGCAGGAATTATTGGTCAGGATTTAGTAGAAACAGGCTTTGTAAAACCCGTAAATATTCCAGAAGGTTTAACCCTTTCAGTAATTAGAAATAGTCTTACAGAAGTATCAATATCATTATTAGGAAATGCTGATAATCATGAAGATGTAAATGATATAAATTGTGGGTGGATTTTTGAAGATAGTGCATTCTTGAATGTTTCTAATAATGTGGTAGACTTTGCTGTTTCTGAAGAATACATAGAAATTGATTTTAGTACAATTGAAGTAAACCTAATTGAAGATAGTGATTTCATAATAACTTCAAGATTACCCTATGTAGAAAACGAATCCAATGATGGAAGTGTAAGTGGTAGTATGGTGTTAAATTTAACTGGTGGTGATAAGTTAAATGGTGCTATAGAAGCAGATTTAGTAACTCTTGGCTATGTAGTTCCTAATAATGTTCCCCAAGGTCTAACTCTTTCTGTTATTAAAAATTCAGATTATAAAGTTACAATTACTCTTACAGGAAATGCGGTAAACCATACCATAGAAGATGATGTTACCTTTGGTTGGACATTCCAAGACAATGCATTTGAAATATTGAATGCCGACGTTATAGATTATGCAGTTTATTTAGAAGCGAGTGGTATTAGCTTTATGACCGATGATCCACCGTTATTTACGGATAGTGATTTTATTGTAGTACAACAAGGTAATTTTAAAGAGAATGTAATTAACAATGGTACAATAGTAGGTTCTCTTGAATTATCATTAACAGGTGGCGATACTTTATCAGGACTTGTAGGAAATGATCTTGTAGCCTTAAATTATATTACACCAATAAATATTCCAGATGGATTAATTTTAAAAGCATTAAAAACATCTTCTACAAATGTAATTTTCTCTTTGAGTGGAACTGCTACAGATCATTCAGACCAAACAAAAAACTTTGGTTATTCTTTTAAAGACAGTGCGTTTGGAGAAATACCTGCAAGTGAGATTAACTTCTCTACAATATCAACGCTTTCTATTCTTTTTCATGATGGATATAATCCAGAAATAGCATTAACTACTTCATTAGCAGGTAATGCTACTTCTTTTACAGAAAGAGAACCTTATGATGGTGGTTTTGGTAACATGCAAGTTCATTTCAATTTAGTACATGATAAATTTATAGACAGTGTAGCTAATCTTATAGAAGTAAATAATCTACCAACAGGTTTAACTGCAACCTTTACAAGAACACACAATAAGTTACTAATAATGACAGTTAGCGGTACTGCAGATGCCCATGCTCCAAGTGATAGTATTACAACAACAATCACATTTTTAGATAGTGCATTTGTTGATTTTAAGAATACGCTAGTAGCAGGTTATACACAAGATATTCAGTTTAAATTTCAAGAATTTCAAGGTATCACTTTAGACAATTATTCGTTAAGTGAAAACCCAAGAAATGATGGTTCTATTGAAGGAAGTGTAATTATTAATTTATTAGGTGACGAAACGTTTAATGGATATAATGGAGAAGATTTCACTTCATTATCAAAAGTTATTTTCAGTAATCTACCAGAAGGTTTAGAAGGCAATGTTATTCGATTATCTGATACAAGTTTAGAGCTATCGTTTTTATACAGTGCAACTTCTCATAAAAAAGAAATTGATGACGTTAGTAATGTAGTAATCAGCGTTCAGAACTCAGCCTTTACATCAACTGTTTTTCCAACATTAGTAAATCAAACCATAAATAATTTTGAATTAAATTTTGTAGAAGCGCCAGTAACCCCTACGTTAACCTATAGCAAAAAAGTATTTACCGAGGATATGGATGATGAAGGTACAATTGAAAATGCAATTGTTGTATCATTATACAATGCAACTTTCTCTGACAGTATATCAACAAATAATATTGATGTTGATAACCTTCCTGATGGTTATGATGTAGAATTATCAAGAATTACAGCAACTCAATTAAGATTATCAATTAATGGTTCAACAGCTAATCATTTTGATAATGATGATGTTGAAGACTTAATTATTACTTTTAATGATAATGGTTTAGGAGCAATCAATAATCTTGAAATTACAACCATAGAGAACTATACATTTACCTCCAAAATCAATTATTCTGAGAAATATGGAGTGTATTGGGGTGATATGATTTTTGAAGAAGATACATCAACATATCTAGGAAATATTAAATCAAAACAACTGGTTCAAGTCAGTAATAGAAAGACTTTTATTGGAGCAATTGGTGATACACTTTCAGAATATATAAATGTTGCTAACATTCCTACAGGGTTATCAACAGAAATTGTAAAAGTATCAGATCAAATTATAGAATTATCTTTTACAGGAAAAGCTACAGAGAATGATTACACAAATACTACTTATAATGGAGCTATTATCCTGAAGAAAACCATTTTTACAGATGAAGACCTTACTTCTTTTGAAAACATTTCACATCAAGGAATTCAGTTTAATTTTTATGATACTCCAGGTGTAAATTATTCAAAAGATTATTTAAATGAGTCATTCAGTTTTGATGGTTCTATTACTGATTCTCTATTTTTATCAATACAAGGAGATATTCAATTTGTAACAGGGAATATAGATTTACTATCTGCTAGTCTTGCACAAATTACTGGAACACCTAATGGCTTAACAGCGCATATAGAATTAACTGATTCAGAAAACATCATTGTTTATTTTACCGGCAACGCTGTAGATCATGAAGATAACGACGATGTTACAGTATCTATTCAGCTTTTAGATCAATTGTTTGTAGACGGAACAAATGCTCATTTCTTTAATCTTCAGAAAGATATCAACATTAATTTTAGAGATTCTGCCCCTTATTTAGTTTGGGATGCAAATATATTTACAGAGAACAATATTGATGATGGTTCTTTGGTAGGGAGTAAAACAGTTACACTTGTTGGCGACACATTTAACGGAACAAATGGAAGTCCTATTTACACCTATTCAATCCAAAATGTACCAGATGGTTTAACAGCAATAATAACAAAAGTAGATGATAATAATTGTACGTTAACCTTTACAGGGAATGCTACAAACCATAATAATGTAGATGATGCAAATGATATACTAATCACATTTACAGAGGAGGCATTTGTTTCTACAGATGTTTCGGCATTCTTGGGATTAACCAATACAGATTATCCTATTGAACTTAACTTTAATGATACACCAATTACAGACAGTGATTTTGTTGTAGTGAGTTATTCTCAGTTTAAAGAGAACAGTAATAATAATGGTGTAGTTGAAGGAGAGTTAATAATGGACCTTACAGGAGGTGATGTTATTTTAGGAAAAATGGGTGTTAACCTAGTAGACCAAGGTTTAGTTGTGGCGAATAATGTACCAAATGGCTTAACATTAAATGTAGTGAAAAATAGTACTACGCAAGTAAAAATATTCTTTACGGGTAATGCATCTAGTTCACAAAGTACGGTAACTTTTGGATGGACCTTCTTAGATGCTGCTTTTGCTAATTTACCTGCAAGTACTATTGATTTAGCTATTTTGCCAAGTGCATACCAAATTGAATTTAATGATCCGAACCAAAGTGTTTTTGATGGTTCTACATGGTCTAACGGAGAACCTACTACTAAAACAAATGTAGTAATTGATCCGAATGTTACTTATACTATTACGAATGATATTATTGTCAACTCTGTAAACTTGGGTAGCAATAGTAAGATTAGTGTAAAGAAAGATGCTAGTATAACTGTAAATAATGATTTAGTGAATAATGGTGTGATTACCATTGAAAACGGTGGATTTTTACTCCAAACCGAAAATTCAGAATACCAAGGTACAGGTGTTGTAGAATACACTGTAAAAGGTACAGGTGTAGAAACGGTGTATAATTACTTTTCGAGTCCATTTAATTCGCATCAATCTTTTGGAGAAAATATTTATACTTATGATCCAACCATTCCTCAAACACATAGTTATACCGAATTAAATAAAGGATGGATTGCTCATAATGGAGCAATGGTACCTGGGCAAGGATATACAGCTACTAATGTTAGTCTTAAAAAGTTATCAGGAATTCCGAATAATAAAGATGTAACGGTAGCTGTTAAAAAGGGAGCACATACAGGTTTTAATTTATTAGGTAATCCATATATATCTCCAATTAGAGTAGATAGATTTATTGATGAGAATGGAGCCAAAGGAAGCAACTTAATTCAATCAGCAGTTTATTTCTGGGATCAGAATACTACAAATGGTTCTAATTTGATTTCTTCAGATTATGCAACATTTAAACCTGGTATTGGTGGAGTATCTGGTGGATCTGCAGATTTACCAAATGGGGAAATTGCTGTTGGGCAGGGATTTTATGTAGAAGCAAAATCTACAGGTAATATATCGTTTACCAACTCTATGCGTTCATCGAACAACCAACAGTTTTTTAGAGTGAAAAATGCAGCCGATTTTGCTAGAATGTGGTTGAATGTAGCACACGAAGATGGATATTTTAATCAGGTACTAGTTGCATTTAAAGAAGATGCATCTAATGAGTATGATGCTCAATTTGATGTAAAGAAGTTTATGGGTAATCCTGGCTTTTCTTTATACACAGGTATTGCATCAACAGAAGAGAAATATGTTATTAATGTCTTAGATGATTTTGATATTCAATCTAAAGAAATACCTGTAGGTTTAATTACTGCTCATGGTGGTGTACATAAATTTTCTGTACCAAACTGGGACAACATGGAGGATATTCCAATGTTGTTACTTGATAAAGAAACGGGTAAAGAATACAATTTAGAAGATGGTGAAGTGCATATAAATTTAACCGCAGGACAATATGAAGACCGTTTCTATTTAATATTTGAAGAGCATTCTGTTCTAAGTCTTGAAGATGATATTAAAGCATTAAAATTAGGTACTTCTTTAAGTCAGATTCATTTTAATACATCATCAAAAATTGAACAAGTAGAAATTTATACATTAGATGGAAGCCATGTACTTTCTTTAAAAGATATAGTGCCAAATAGTTCAGTACATCATTCATTAAAAAGAGGTTTATATATTATATCAGTAAACCAAAATAATAAAATTAGTAATTATAAAATGGCACTTAAATAGTTAAAGATTCTATTTGTAAATTATGATATTGAAGAATGGAGTTTGGTTTTTTTACTAAACTCCATTTTTTTGTGTCCATTAAACAAGTTCATTTATCTATACTTATATAAGATCAAAATAATCTCTATCAATCAACGTGTTACTCTATGAATACTGACTTAAAATATGCCTCTGTTTTTACCATTCTTACTTTAATAATTTCTTATGTATTTACTTTCTTTATTTTTTTTGAAGGAGAGAATATCAACTTAGTATCATTGGTAATGTTTGTACCAGCCATTGTTGGTTTGCTATTAAACTCAATTCGATTTAAATCATTTAAAAAAGTATTAGCACCAGTATTTCATAAAGTAAATTTAAAAGCACTAGCATTTTCGGTACTTTATCCAATCTTATTTATTGGTGTCATTTGTCTTGTAACATATACGTTAGGCTTATCAACATTAAATAAAGATAAACTGATAGAGTTAACGGTGCTTCCTAGTATTGCTAATGTTTTTATTGGCTTACTATTAGTATTTGGTGAAGAATATGGTTGGAGAGGTTTCTTATTAAAAACAGCAGCTGCTGCACATGGAAAAAACTTTGCAGCTATTGGGGTTGGTATTATTTGGGCATTATGGCATGCACCTATAGTATTGCAACTTGCATTTTTAACGAATGTAGAATATCCATTTGTATTAATGTTATTACAATTATGTGCTGTATTTATATTTTCTATGCCGTTTGCTTATGCCTATTTTAAATCAGATAGCATTGTTCCTCCTATCATTTTTCATTATGTATGGAACTACTTTAACCCTATTCTTCTAGGGAGTGTTTATTTTAATCAGACTGGTATTTTTGAAGGAAATATTACCCTTATAAACGGAGAAGGTTTAGCGGGTGTTCTTTTAGGTATTCCTTTCTTCTTATGGTTCTTAAAAACAAATAGTACTAAAGAGGTTGTTGAATATAAAAGCAATTGAGTTCAAGTTTAGGTCGTTTAATAAAGCATAGATTATAGAAGTGGATTAACTTTTGTACTTTTCAAAATCACTATGATTTTTATGACTTTATGCTAATTCAATTATGCGATTTCTATTACTATTTTTTTTACTTACTATAAGTTTATCAACCGCTGCATTTGATATAGTTTCTAGTGCAGATGCATTTTGTATAGATAATGCTCCATCAGAAGTATTTCTATTTCTGAATCATGAGCAAGAAGAGTCTTTTTTTAGTATAGAAGGATTAGAAGATTTTGGTACTTTAGCACAAGTAGATGTTATTAGCCCTATATCCACACGGTTAACAATAACTGTTGATAAAGCCAATTTAAAAGAACAGCTGTATACTTTAACTGTTTTTATGGAAGGTGATAATAATCTCATAACATCAAATACACTTACTATAGACGTATTTGGTAAAATAAATAGAGAAGTACTTTTCGATCCAAATAAAGACCTTGTTTATTCTTGTACCAATGTAACTATCAATTTTAAAACTCAAGGAGATAGCGTAACTAAAGAAGTAGTAAGAATTTATATAGATAATAAATTTTATAGAGAGCAAGAATTAGTATTGGACGAAAACAATAATGGAATTTTAGAAAACCTTCAGTTAGATAGATTGGAAGAAGATTCTCTTAATATTCAAATTTTTGTAGAATCTACTAGAGATTTTTCATGCACAAACTCCTTTTTAATAGAAGATGAAGAACTCCAAGTCGTACCTCCTATGCTAAAAGCTGTTATTGATCCAAACTATACTGTTTCACAGACGCTATATGGGGAGGTAACATTCTCATCAAATTCTATAAATAGTGATGTTCAGCTTTGGGAAATCTATGAAAATGATAAATTACTAGATACCATAGAAGGTTATAATAACGAAGATATCACTTATACATTTACTACTTCAAACCTTGAAAAGGGAGCAGTAAATCCTTTCAAAATATACAAAGTGATTTTAAAAGCATTAGATGCATCTTCTTCAGATATTTCTTGTCCATCTAATAGTGCTACTCTTGATAATATTGAAGTTCCGTACTTTCCAAGAGTAAAATTACCAACAGCAGTTACGTTAACATCAAATTCTAACGGAGATAATCAGTTTAGATTATTGGTACGAGATAATATAGAAATTAGATACTGTACGGTACAAATCTATTCTTCTTCAAACCAATTGGTATTTGAATCTGAAGATCCAGAATTTATTTTTGGTGATAATGAAACACTAACGTCCTCTTTATATACAGTTCTTTTAACTATTGAATACGAAGACAATTTAAAGGAAGCCATTCAAGCAACTTTTATTGTGACACCATAAATAACTAACACATGAAAACATTTTTACTACTCACCTACTTTTTACTACTACAAGTAACAATAATTAAAGCACAAGATATTATTTCTGCTACTCCATTATGGTTACCATCATCTCAGAACCCTGCCCTAGCAGGATCATCTTTTAATAAAGGGAATGTAGCTTTTCGTTACGCAACCATTAAAGGTGGTCTTAGCTATATTAATGTAGGTGGAGATTTAGGTATTCAGAAGGAAAAAAGAAATGGTTTAGGAATTGGTATTAATTATAATCAAATCACTTACCCTTTTAGTCAAGCAGATAATACCACAGAAGGTAATTTAAAACAACAAGCATTGTCTATTCCTATTTCAATGTTATTTAGAAATAAAGAAAGAGCCTTCTCTTTTGGTTTATCGTTAGGGTATTTACAATATAGTATTGACGATGATTTTGGTACGTACTATAGTCAGCTTAACCCAAATTCTTCTATTAATGGCAACTCCCCTTCTTATAGTTTATCAAATAGACAAGAGGCAACTTTTGATATTGGAGCAGGTATTAGTTTTTTTACACACGAGCATTTTTTAGTAAGCGTATCTGCTAAGCACTTGCAAAATTTTGTATCGTCGGAGAACGAAGTAAGTTTATTTAATCAATTACAACCTAGGATAGAGTTTTTAGGACAATATATTCTACACAATCCAATCTCTTCTTTAGGTCTTATATCTACCGCCGGTTATTTCTGGGAGAACAATAGTCAGCAGGCTTATTTATCTGTAGAAGGAAAAATAGAAATAATAAGTTTAGGTGGAGGGTGGATTCCTAATTTTTCGGAGAATGTAATAGACAATAGATATTTTATAACTTCTTCAGTTGATATTCCTATAGGAGAAAAAGCTACTTTATCGAGAAGAGGTAGAATAGAAAAAGCAAAGAATATTGTTGGTCTAAAGTTGGTTTATTATCCAAGTATTTCAAATAACTCACTGATTTACCCTACAGTAGAGTTTACTTTATCGGCCAAATTATCAAATGACAAATTTAAGAAACAACTAAAACACTTAACATCTCTTCCAACTTTATAAGAAAAACAGGCAATTAGTGTTAAATCATTTTACATAACTTTTTACATTTCACCTCTTATGGTGTTAATCAATGTAAATAAACGACAACACCTTGTTAAGTTGGTTAAATCACTGATCATCAAAAAGAAATAATTGTACATTAAAATTACCGAAGAGGCCTCTTCTTTTAAAATAATCTGTTCACATAGACGGTACTACGCAAGTATGCCTAAAATTTAATGTACTATGATTGATATTTTAAAACTAATTGGTCCCGAAGGTATACTCTTCTTCTTCGTGACACTCCTCATTGTACTTGTTCAACTCTTCAGGTACATCATTAAAAAACGGGAGGCTACTCCTACGCATCTTAGGAATGATTTGCAAAAAAAGTACGACAGCGTAAACTTAGATAAATACACTAGCTTTTTTAGAATGGTTGGTTTATCTATTGCTATGGTTACGCTATTAGCTGCTTTTGAATATCCTACCCCTAGATCTGTAATTTTAGACGATTGGGAAGCACAAAACCTTATAGATGAAACTCTTTTTGATTCGTCTTTTGTGATTCCAGAGCCTGTTTTACCAAAGGTAAAGCCAATACCTAAAGTTATAACTATTATTGAAGTTGATGACCCTAAAGATGTCACTGATATTATAATAGATATTCCTGAAGATTTCACTTCAGAAACAGAAATTGAAGATCCTGTAGAAAATTTTAATGAACCAGATGAAGAAGTTATCACTGAGTTTGTAACTATTGCTGAGCAAAATGCTTCTTTTAAAGGTGGAATGGGTAAGTTCTATAAATGGTTAGGTAGACGAATAAAGTACCCTGCCCAAGCAAAACGAATGGGCGTTGAAGGAAAAGTTTTTGTTCAGTTTATAATAGAACTTGACGGTAAACTCTCTAATGTAAAAGTAGTAAGAGGAATTGGTGGTGGTTGCGATGAAGAGGCTGTAAGAGTCCTCAAATCATCGCCAGATTGGAAACCTGCTCAACAAAGAGGTAGAGCTGTTAGGATGCAAATGGTTATCCCAATTTCTTTTCAATTGAACTAAATATTAACCGATTCTGTATGAATAAATAAGTAAGGAACTATTATCCGTTTTTTCTTACTAATCCGTAATCGTAAATGCATCAATATTTTTAATAATGTTGATGCATTTTTATTTTACAGTAACCGATAGTTTTTCTTGTAATTCCTTTTTTCTTTTTAGTGTAGCTACCTCTTTACTCAAAGCCGTTTGATAATACTCAGAGGCTGTTTTCCAATTATTATTCTTAGCATAATAATCACCAATTATCTCATAACTTTCGTATGCTGCTGGATTTAGACCTATAAATTCTTGTATCTCATCATCAGTAAGTTTCTCTAAATCATAATTCCAATTCTTATATTTTTTAGCAAGTGCTTTAAAGGCTGTAAAGTTTTTAAAATCGGTTGTTTCCATAAACTCATCTTTAGGAATGTGTTTATTGGTAATAGATAAAGAAATTGGAGGGGGATAATTTTCTGTACCCTGAAAAACAGAGTCTAAATTATAACAAATGTATTCGTCTAATTGAGAATGATGTGCAGCCACCCACATCTCTTTACTTAAAGGTTTAAATATTACAGAATGATGTAGATTTAAAGTATTTATTGACTTCTGATTTCCGTACCCAATATCCTGATTTTCTATTCCTTTTGTGTCTCTTAAAATTCGAGCAATATCAATTACAGATAAATGTTGTCTTTCAGCCAATAATTCGGTTAATCTAATTGCTCTATATTGTGTAGCATTTTCTTCGTTATAAATTTTGGCAGGGAGTAAAGATGGTGTTTGAAGGTGATTTGTAACAATCAGTTCATCGGTTCTCATATGTAAAGAATCAATACCAGTGGGTGTTTTTTCTATGAGAATGGCAGTAGTATCGAATGCAGAAGAAACCAATATAGATTCAGAAATATAGGCTTCTTTAGTAAAAGCAATATTATAAGCTTCGTCTACGGTAAGTGCATATTGTAAAATTTCTCTTGCTATTAACGACATAGGCATTGTTGCAGCAAGTGGAAATTTAGATTCAACAGCATTAATGCTCACTGTTAAACCTGTTTCGTTCATGCCCGAAACTGCTCCAATAAAACCGCCCCAACTAACAGAGGCATATTTAAAACCTTCTTGTGGTTTTACAAAGTGTATTATTTTTTGTTGATCAAATTCTTTACCTAGAGAGAAATCAAAATTTCTACCTACAAGAACATCATTGTCTAACGTTTTTTTACCTTTTATGGCAAAGGCTGTATTTCCTTTTACCTCAACATCTTCAAAAGAATGTTCAATATCATAAATACCATGGTAGTTTAATATTCTCTGATAAGGCGTTCCAAAATCGTTATATTTAGCAGAAGCATTTAAAGAAATACCATACATTTCTTTACAGTATTCTGGTAAAATTCTATTATCAAGATGGCGGTTATAAAGTGCATTTAAAACTCTAATTACACTAACGCTTTTACTCGGTGACTTTTCAGATATTTTTTCAATAAAGATACGTTCTTGCTTTTGTAAAATATCCTGACTTAGTTTTCCTGTACTATAACCAATCTCAAAAGGAGTACCTTCTGTGTAAAGCTCCCAAATTCCCTCCTTCTTTTTATTAATGAAATTATTTTTTAGTACAAAACGTGTACTACTTAAAGTATCAACTTTTAATGTTGTGATAGATGTATCAGTAATTTCTGGATGTGGAATATTTATCCAAGATTCTACCCATACAAAAAGGATTAAAATTAATAGAGAGAGTGCTATGCCTAGTTTTCTCATGAAGTAAAAAAGTATTTTGGGTTTAGAAAGTAATGCATTAACTAAATATACAAATTTTGGTAGTATTTCTTAATGCAATAATTCATCAAAAAGCACGATCACCGTACAGTAATCGTGCTTTCTTAGATTTTTTTAGAAGTATATTCTAATTATCTGATAATGTAAATATTCCTTCAAACTTAAAGAATACTTTATCATCTGTAGAAATTTCAGCACTAACTCCTATATTTTTTTCAGAGTAACTTTTAGTGTTGATAAACATATCTACAACACTTTGTTCTTCTGGTTTAAACAAAGAAATCAACTTAATTTTATTTGCTGATGAGATAGAGCAGTGTACATTCTCTTTGTTCTCATAAATCTTTTTTACTAGTTCCATCATACTAGCCTCAGGCGTATCAGTTTCTGTTCCTAATAGCGTATTCTGATTTACTTTAAATTGAGCCTCGATAGTTTGTTCATTCTTTTTGATGGTATCTATCTGTAAAAACTTAGTAGCGTCTAACATATTAATTAGTGTATTTTAGTTAGAGAATTTGATCTCTTTAAACAGTGTTATAAACCTTGTTTAAAGTATTGTCAAAAATTGATTTTTTTGAATTACATCTTGTAATTCCTGCCAATTGTGTGCCCAAAGATAACAAAGGGTTTTGATTTATAAGATGTTGAGATAATAATATATACATATAGCATCTATTGTAGAAGTGTGTATTCATTTATAAAGTAGTTGATGTGATATGAAATTTTATTATTCAATCTTCTGTTATCTCATTTTTATTAGAATATCTTTGTCTACTGTAATGAATTAACTATTTATGAGTATAAAAAAACATATCTGGTATTGGGTTAAACGGGTAATTTTACTGCTATTTATAGGAGTGATAACTTTCTTAGGATATTATCACAGAGAAGCAACCTATGGTATTCGTCAAGGTTTAGGGCAATTAGATATTATGTTTAATGCTAAACCCCTTGCGGTTTATTTAGCCGATACTTCTTTTACAGAAGAGCAGAAAAGTAAGATTAGACTAATTCAGGAGATACGTCAGTTTACCGTAGACTCTCTAGGTCTAGATAAATCGAATAGCTATACCAAATTATATGATCAACACGGTAATCCAATTCTTTGGACAGTAACAGCTTGTGCTCCTTTTATTTTTGAAGCAAAAAGATGGTCCTTCCCTATTTTTGGAACATTTTCTTATAAAGGTTTTTTTGACAAACAATTGGCAAAACAAGCTAGAGATAAATTAAGAGATGAAGGTTTCGATGCCGAAGTTGGAGAAGTGTCTGCTTGGTCTACTTTAGGAGTTTTGAATGATCCTATATTATCAAATATGCTCAATAGAAGTGTAGGCAGTTTATCTCGTTTAATAATTCATGAGCTAACCCATGGTACCCTCTATGTTAAAAATAGTGTTTCATATAATGAGAACTTAGCAGATTTTGTAGGTGACGAAGGTGCTAAAAGATTTTTAATTTATAAATATGGTAGGCACTCCATAGAATACGTAAAATATATGGCAAGGAAAGAAGACCGTAAAGTGTTTTCAGAATATATATTGAAAGGAACAAAAGAGCTTGATAGTTTGTATTTATCTTTTCCAGAAAATATGGATGTGAATCAAAAACTTGAATTGAAAAGCAAGAAAATTACAGAAATAACAAAAGGTATACAGCACCTTCAATTTGCAAACGATCGCTACTGTGATTATTTCTCAGACTTCACTCCTAATAATACTTTCTTTATGGGTTTTAAAAGGTATAGAGGAAAGCAGAATGAATTTAAAGAAGAGTTTGATAATCAATTTAATGGCGATTTTCATGCTTATATGACTTATTTGAAAGAGACTTATAAACCATTGTTTTAGAATAGAAAAGCGGTTGCCTCTAAATCTTAGGAGCAACCGCTTTTTATATATATCTAATTGATTTTCAAATCAACCTTTACCTTTATCATTAGACGTTTGTTGTCTTAAATGGTTCAAGACATCAATCTTAGTAATAAGCCCAACAAACTTACTATCGTTCATTAAAATAGCCACCATTCCATCACGGAAGATTTCCATTAAACGGTCAATACTATCAGATGCATCAATTACTACTAAATTACTGGTCATGTATTCTGCAACAAAACGCTCAAAGGCAGATTCATCATCATAAACGCTAAAAAGAATATCAGACTCATCAATAATACCTAAGATACTATCACCATCCATAATTGGAAGTTGAGAGATATCATGCGTTTTCATCTTTTTATAAGCATCTAAAAGCGTATCTTCAATACTTGCCGTTACTACCTCACCTCTATCATAATAATTAGAAATAAGATCACGTAAATCGCCAAAAGTCTCTTTTTCGATAAAGCCTTTTTCCTTCATCCAATTATCGTTAAATAATTTTGAGAAGTACTTGTTACCACTATCACAAACAAAAGTAACTACACGTTTTGGTGCTGTTTGCTCACGGCAATATTTTAAAGCTGCAGCAATTAAAGTTCCGGAAGACGATCCTGCTAGAATTCCTTCTTTTATTAAAACTTCACGAGCAGTATTAAAACTTTCTTTATCTGAAATAGAATAGGCCGTCTTTGTCATAGAGAAGTCGGCAATATCAGGAATAAAATCCTCGCCAATACCTTCTACATACCAAGAACCAGCTTCTCCGTATTTTCCTGTATCTATATAATCTTTTAAGATTGATCCTTCTGGATCTGCAAGTACTAAATCTGTAGTAGGGCTTTCTTTTTTGAAAAATGCAGCCATACCAGAAATTGTTCCCGAAGAACCCACACCAGAAACAACAGCATCTACTTTACCATCCATCTGATTAAAAATTTCTGGAGCAGTAGTTAATTCGTGTGCTAAAGAGTTATCTGGGTTAGAGAACTGGTCTATATAATAGTATCCCTTTTCTTTAGAGATACGCAAAGCCATATCTTGATAATATTCTGGGTGACCTTTACCAACATCAGATCGTGTTTGTAAAACTTCTACTCCCATAGCTTTTAAGTGAGCTACTTTTTCTCCACTCATCTTATCGGGCATCACTAAAATTAGTTTATAGCCTTTAAGAATAGCAATTAAAGCTAACCCTAAACCAGTATTACCTGCGGTTGCTTCTATTAAAATATCACCAGGTTTAATTTTTCCTGCTTTTTCAGCATTCTCAATCATACTTAAAGCAATACGATCTTTAATAGATCCACCTGGGTTCTGGTTTTCTAGCTTTAAATACAATTCACAATTGCCTGTATCTATATTACTAACTTTTACGATAGGAGTATTTCCAATCAGAGAAATAAGGTCATGTTGTTTTTTGTTCATCTTTCTCGCACTTGTATGTTCCACAATTCGACAAATTTTGACAAAAATACACAACATGATTTGATAAGTAGGTTTAAATATGTTAACGATTTTGATTATTTAAAGGATAGTAGAAAAAACAAATGTTACATAATGTATCAATGTTGATTTATTAACCAATAAAATGATTTTATTTTAAACTTTGTTAGTTTTTTTATTTTTGAAAATGTATATTTGTTCAAATATTTATCGGTAATGGTTTCAAAATTGAGATTTTTGATAGATATTTATGTAAAAGTCAAAAATAATTGACATTCTTAAGAACTACGTACTTGTATTACGTTCTTCTCCCCTAAGTTTGTAATATAATCAATGAGGAAACGACTTGATTTTTACAAAAAATATAACTTACACCATTAAATATATATTATCATGGCTGCGGATAAAGGTCAAGGCACAGAAAAATTAAAAGCATTAGAAACAACTATTGCTAAGTTGGATAAACAATTTGGTAAAGGGTCTGTTATGAAAATGACAGATGATAGTGTTGTTGATGTACCAGTAATCTCAACTGGTTCATTAGGTTTAGATTTAGCGTTAGGTGTTGGAGGTATTCCTAAAGGTCGTATTATTGAAGTTTACGGACCTGAATCTTCTGGTAAAACAACATTAACGTTGCACATGATTGCCGAAGCACAAAAGCAAGGTGGTATGGCTGCTTTTGTTGATGCAGAACATGCATTTGATAAAATATATGCTGAAAAATTAGGCATAGATATGGAACGCCTTTTGGTTGCTCAGCCAGATCATGGTGAGCAAGCATTAGAAATTGCGGAACAACTAGTACGTTCTGGTGCTATTGATATATTGGTAATTGATTCTGTGGCTGCCTTAGTACCAAAAGCAGAATTAGAAGGTGATATGGGTGATAGTAAAATGGGTCTTCATGCTCGTTTAATGTCACAAGCATTACGTAAAATTACAGGAGCAATAAGTAAAACAAATTGTTCTATGATCTTCATTAACCAGTTACGTGAAAAAATTGGTGTAATGTTCGGTAACCCAGAAACAACAACTGGTGGTAATGCTTTAAAATATTATGCTTCTGTACGTTTAGATATCCGTCGTATTGGTGCGATCAAAGAATCAGCAGATAATATTACAGGTAACCGTACAAGAGTTAAAATTCAGAAGAATAAAGTAGCTCCTCCATTTAAACAAACAGAATTCGATATTATCTATGGCGAAGGTATTTCTCGTGCAGGGGAAGTATTAGATATGGCTGTAGAATTCGAAATTGTAAATAAAGCAGGTTCATGGTTCTCGTATAGTGGTTCTAAATTAGGCCAAGGTAGAGAAACTGTAAAAGAGTTAATTAAAAATAACCCTGAACTAATGGATGAGTTAGAAGATAAAATTAGAACTCAAGTTTTTGGTGGGGCAGTTGAAGAAGAAGCTCCAGAAGTAGCTCCAGAAGCTGCTGAGTAAAAATAAAACGAGCATTTTTATTGAATAGAGATAGATTTTCTAAGTAAAAAAATGTAAGTAATTAAATGCTCTAACCATATTTGGTTAGGGCATTTTTTATAACCTGATTTATATAAAATAAATCAATATTAGATTTCAAGAATACCTTTTATTTTATTAGAAATAAGAGTATTATCAAGTTCTGTGTTTTTAATACAGAAGCTTTTATATAAACCATCTTTTAAAAACTTATCAGCTATAATAAATAATTGATGATGACTTTCCGATGGAATAAAGGCAACTTCAACAAAATTGATAGTGAATGCTTCACTATTTAAAGGGTTAGGTTTGAAGATGTATTTTTGATAAACGCCACTTTCTGATTTAAACCCTTTACCTTCAAGGTAGCCAATTTCAATAGCTGTTTTTTCAAGTATAAAACCACATCTGCTCATACTTTCAATAAAAGCAGAAATAAATGATGTAGAAGTACATCAAATTTTGTTTTTCTTTTAGTATCAAAAGACGAGTCTAAATTGATGTAAGTTTTAAATTCTATTTTGCTTTTATTTTCTACTTGTGTCAGTAGTTTAGTGATAGGAGTTTCTTTATCCAAAACACCTTCAAATGGTATTGTTTTTACTTCTTCAGGCTGGAGAATGAAATCATATTTTAAATACCAAGATACTATTGTATGTTCTTCAAAAACTTGTCTCCTTTCTTTTTCGTGAAGATGTACTCTTTCCGAAATAGTATTTAAGTCGATTTCAATACCAGAAATTGCCTGTTCTATTTTTCCTCCTTGAACAGTAATATCTAATTTAAAAGGTTTACTTGGCATTAAATGTTCTGTAAGCACTTTTGTTTTGACACTAGCACCTCCAATGCCAATTTTAGCTAAGAATTTATTGAACATGGTTTTAAAAAATAGGTTTAATGTTTCGAATTTTAGTTGAAATAAATATAGAATAATAAAAACTATTTTTTATAAATCACGCAGTACTTCAGAAGGGTTAGTATTGACTACTTTCCAACAAATTTTAGTAATGGTAACAATGGATAGTAAAGCGATAAATCCACCCAAAATAAACCAAGCGATATAATCAATGCTAATTCTATTAGGGAAGCTAGATAACCAATCATTACCAAAGTAGTTGGCAATCGGAATAGCTATTAGGAAAGAAAGTAAAATCCATTGTAAATAGCTTTTGTTGAAAAGAAGTATAACTTGTCCTCTTGTTGCTCCATTTACTCTTCGGAGACTTACTTCTTTGGTACGTTTTAAAACTGAAAAACGAGTGATTCCCCATAGTCCTGCAATCGCAATCAATAAGGTGATAATACCAAAGAATAAACCGACTTGCTGTTGTCCTTGAAGCCAATTGTAGTTGTTCATTAAAGCATTATCATAGAAGAAAACTTGTGTTCTGATATCTGGATGATCCTTTTTCCATAAATCCTCTATTTTATGAGCAAAAGAAATAGGGTTTGCAGAAGAATATTTAATATTGATATATCTGAAACCACCCCAATCTTTGTAGGGATAAGTAGAGATAATTAAAGGCATTTCTTCTTTTGTAAGATCATTAAAAGAAAAATCAGAAACGATACCAACGACTTTAAAATCATCCTCATTTCTCTGCACTTTTGTTCCTAGTCCTTCCCATCCATCTAACTTTGTAAAAGCATCATTTACGAGATACTGATGTTTATTTATATTGGGATTAGAGGTGAATGTTTCTCCATCCTTTATTTTTAAACCAAAACAATCTAAGAAATCTGTATCCACAAATAAGGCAGAGCAATTCGGAAATTTTTCAGAGTCACCAATTTTATAACCATTCTGAGTCAATCCTAATCCAATCATTTGAGAAGAAAAAGATACCGTTTCTACACCCGCAATTTTCTTTACTTCTTGCTTAAAAGTATCCAACTCTTTTTGTGGTAAATCTCTTAGTGCTTTTAAGTTTAAAGCAAGTACATTTTCATGTTGAAAACCAAGGTCTTTTTTCAATAAATATTGATGTTGATTGTAAATAGTAAGACCAATAAATGACAGAATAAATACCATTGCGAATTGTAAAATAAGAATGGCTTTCTCTCCTCTTCCTTTAGAATTGAAAAGTTGAGTGTTTCCATTTAAACTACTGACTAAAGATGACTTTTTGACTCCTCTTAAAGAAGTATAACTCAGTAAAAAAGTAAGAAGCCCACCTACTCCAAAATAGAATAAAAGAATCAGTAAAGGATAATTTGATAGTTGTACTTGGGTATTGAGTTGTTGATTTAAGAAAGGTAAAATAAGGATTAGCCCTAGGAAAGAAACAAAGACTGCAAAAGCAATCATTAGGCTAACTTCGACACTAGTAGAAAACAAGATATCTCGTTGGTGGGCTCCGTAGATTTTCATAAGAGATAATGTTTGTACCTCTTCATCTTTTTGAGCTGTATATAAAACTGTAAAATTAAGTAAGGATAAGGCTAAAATGATGATACCAATGGAAATGATCACCCAATAATTTTCATACGATCTTGAGGTATCAACATCATATTCTAAATGAGATGACTTTAAATGAATATCAGTTATAGGTTGTATTGAAGCGACTACTGAATAATTGTCCTCTTCATATTTATCTTTTAGTATTTTATTGATTTTGGCTAAAGAATTAGGAATCTCATTTTCATGTTTAAATTTTAAATATAAGTTGAAAACACTACCACCACCCCATCCTAAAAAGTAGTCGTTGGCTTTCATAAATTCAATGGAAGTCAAAACATCATATTGTAGATGACTATTGGTAGGCTGATCTTGAAAAATACCTTTGATCAAAAATTGATCTCCATAGATTTCTACCTCTTTACCAATAGGATCTTCATTAGGATAAAAACGCTGAGCGAACGAAGAAGAAATAAGAATATCTTCTTTGTTTTTTAAAGCTGTTTCTTTGTTTCCTTTAAGTAATGGAATATTAAAAAAATGAAGGTAGTGATTATTCGTAACCGACATTTTTATCCCTTTGTAATTCTCATTATTGAGATAAAAAGAATTGGATTCAAATGGGTTATCGATGATAGCGTAATCCTCAATATTATCAATATCTTCTTTAAAATTTGCTCCATGAGGATAATTGGCGTGTGCATGATTATAAATCTTACCATTCCAATTGAGTTTATAGTTTACTCTATAAATGTCTTCATTATAGTAATTATCAAAGTTTGTTTCTAGATGATAAAACAGGAAAATAAATAAAGCACTACCTAACCCTAAAGTCAACCCTAGAAGATTGATAAGCGTGTTTTGATAGTTCTTCCATAAATTCCGAATCGCTAAATTAAAATAAATCTTATACATGACAATTTAGGTCTTCGTTAGAATAGTTCGATTTCGTTTTCTACTTCAGTGACAATTTCTCCATCCAATAAAGAAATGACTCTATGTGCATAATTGGCATCTCTTTGGGAGTGTGTTACCATTATAATGGTTGCTCCTTGCTTATTTAGTTCTGTAAGCAATTCCATTACTTCCTTACCATTTTTAGAATCTAAATTACCTGTAGGCTCATCGGCTAATATTAATTTTGGATTAGATACAACGGCTCTACATATACCTACACGTTGCTGTTGCCCTCCTGAAAGTTGTTGTGGGTAATGATCTCTTCGATGACTGATCTTTAAACGGTCTAACACTTCTTCTACTTTCTTTTTACGATCACTTTTATTGAGATCAAGATAAGCCAAAGGCAGAGCGATGTTTTCAGAAACGGTTAATTGATTAATCAAATGGAAGTTTTGGAATACGAATCCAATATTTCCTTTTCTTAAGTTGGTTCTTTGTGATTCTTTGAAATTAGCAACTTCATCACCATCTAATAAATAGTTTCCTGATGAAGGGCTTTCCAGTAATCCAATCACATTTAAAAGAGTTGATTTTCCGCAACCAGAAGGGCCCATAATGGCGATAAATTCTCCTTCTTGTACCTCCAAGTTGATGTTTTTTAGGGCTTGTGTTTGCACCTCTTCTGTTTCGAAGAATTTATTGATTTGCTTTAGTATAATCATGGCATAAGATTTATGATTTTAATGTAATTATTTTTTATTCGAATACTATCTGATCGTAGTCACCTAATAAGTTATATTGAGAAATAACTACTTTTTCTCCAGGTTTTAGACCTTCAAGTATTTCATATTTATGTATGTTTTGATCACCAATACGGATCTTTCTTTTTTGTGCAGTTTTTCCATCCTCAGCCAAAACATAAACCCATTGTCCTGCTGTTTCTCCATAGAAATTTCCCTTATTCAACATCAATGCATTTTTAGGGTTTCCTAGGTTTAAACGAGCCTGAGTGGTTTGGCCAGAATGAAGATCTTCAGGCTTTTCTGCTTCAAATTTCAACTCCACTTTAAAAAGTCCTTCTTTGACTTCGGGGTATATTCTCTCAACAATTAAAGAGTAAATATGATTCTGATACTTATAAGAAGCCTTCAATCCTTTCTTCACTTTTGTGATATAACGCTCATCAATCTCAGCGATAATTTTCACTTCAGATAAATCATAAAGAATTCCTAAATGCTGTCCTTGTTGTATGGATTGCCCAATTTCAGCTTCAATATTTCCCAAATAAGCAGAAGAAGGAGCCTTTACTTTTAAATGATCCAGTCTGCTTTGTATCAAGGTCAGTGTTGCTCTCATTTTCACCAAATCCTTTTCCAAAGTCTGCATTGTTGTTTCCTGTAAAAGCTTATCATTTTCAGCCTTTAGCTTATTGATCTTTTGCAATTCCTTTTGATATAAATAATCTTCCTTCGCTTTGATATAATCTTCTTCTGCAATCAACCCTTTTTCTAAAAGACGTTCTTGTTGTTTATAATTTCTTTCCGTTCGCTTTAATTGATACTCACTTTCGATCACGTTTTTCTGTGATTGTATCAAATCATTTCTAAAGTTGATTTTGGTATTTCTCAGATAGTTTTCTTTCTCAGCTAGAGCTACTTCACTATTCAAAATCTGTTGGTAAAGTTCATTATTTTCTAATTCGATAATTACATCTCCTTCATTAATAAAACTTCCTTCTTGAGCCACAATTTCTTTCACTCTACCTCTTTCCACAGCATCTAAATAGATAGTCTGATGTGGATGAACCTTTCCTTTTATATTGATATAATCATGAAAAAAACCTTTCTCTACAGTGGCTATTTGAAGTTTATTTTTTGAAATGCTAATCTCTGATGGAGCATTATAGGACCATATAGTATATACAATTAATGTCATCACAAATACAGCAGTGGAAATGAATCCAATGTATTTATGAAAAGGCGATTTCTTCTTTTTAATTATAGTATCCATGTATTTTTTGTTCTCTATTTGTGCTAAATCCAAAACTTCTCCCCCTGATAAAACATCAATAATTTCTCTTTTAAGAGGTAATTCAATTCCGATAAAAGAAGATCAACTTCGGCTTGTCCCAGTTTTTGTTTTACTGTTAATAAAGTGACGATATCAATCAATCCTTCTTCATATTTTTGTACTGCAACATCATAAGCCAATTCACTCGCTTCTTTTACCTTTTCTCCTTGTTCTATTTCTTTTTGAAAAGCTTTCCATTCCCTTAAATCATTTCCTATAGTTCTTTTTAACTCCTGCTGCTGTTGATTTAAAAGAGCTTCTGATTCTACAACTTGAATTTTAGTTCTTTGAACGGCTAAACGTTGAGTATTTTGATGAAAAATTGGAATATATAATCGTACTCCTACCATTTGATTCATATTGTTTTTCCATTGCTCTCTAAACTGAATAACATTTCCACTTTCATCTGTATTGGTTTGAAAATACCCCGTATTCATATTGGCATATAAACTGAATTCTGGAAGGTAGCTAGCCTTCTCACTTTTCAATTTTTCATTCCTACTTTGAAGTGATAAAAAGTGCGTTTTAAGTAAAGCAGACTGTTGGAAGAATGTTGTGTAAAGCTGTTCTTCATTGCCAAAGTTTTTAGAAAGAATAGAAAGCTGCTCAAACTCTAGTGATAAAGAATTAAGAGAGGAAGTGTAATTCATGATGTTGACTAATCTTGATTTTGCTTCCATCATTTTATTATGAGCTTGTAAAGACAACATTCTTTCTTTTTCTAGTTGAGCTCTCATTTCAGCAACATCAGCAGAAGCTTTCAAACCTAAGTCTTGCTGATAAACAGCTCTGTCAACAATAGTTTGAGATAGTTTGATTTGTGCTTTCGTAATTTCCCATAATTCATAATTGTACTCTACATCATAAAAAGCCTGAACTACTTCAAACACCAACTTTTCCTTAGCGTTCTGCAATTGGAATTTTGATGCTTGAAGTTGATACTCTTCAAATTTCAATTGGTACTTTTTCTTGAAGCCTTGAAATAAAGTCCAGTTTAAACTGAGATCGGAGGTGTTATTAAAAAATTGATGATCGATATAAGTATTAGTTCCAGGGTCAATAGAACGACCTGCATTGAAAGTCCCATTAATACTACTTCCGATAGTTGGTGCATATTGCCATTTTACATTTTTCACATCAATAGAAGCTTGGTTAACTTTTAAAGCTTCTTGATAGATAGAAAGGTTATTTTCTATAGCATATTGAACACATTTTTTTAAGGTCCATAAACTATCAGCCTTTGTAGATAAAGGAATGATGATAAGTAGATATATGTATATTAATTTTTTCATACTAATTTCCATAAGAGGTATGCCAAATAGTATTCTAAAAGCGGACTAAATAGGTTAAGTTGTTGATAATTAAAGTTTTGTGTTTTTATTGGGTGTTTTGAGTGTAAAATTTTTAGACAGTGGATTGTAAAAGGTTTTGACAGTTTTAGTTAAACCATAAGAGAGTAGGTTAAAAATTTTTGAATTAAATATTTGGAGATAATAAAAAATAACACCACTTTTGCAGTGCACTATATAGGTGGTGCACTTGAAACAACTATTAAATATTATGGTGTCAATTAATAATCTTCAATTTAGTTATTCTAAAAAAGCAACAATTCTTGATCAACTTCACTTAGAACTTGATGCAGGTAAAATTGTGGGAGTATTAGGAAAAAATGGAGCAGGAAAAAGTACTTTCTTTAAACTCATGAGTGGCTTACTTCAACCGAAGAAAGGTACTATTGATATTCTTGGAGAAAATCCTTTTTCGAGATATCCCTCTTTTTTATCAAAGCTCTTTTTTGTACCAGAGGAATTTGAATTACCTCCTATTCCAATCAGAACTTTTATCACAAGTACTTCTAAATTCTATCCTCGATTTGATCACCGATTGGTTTATGAATTGCTTGAAAAGTTTGATTTAGAAGACAATGTAAATCTTAAAGGACTCTCATATGGTCAGAAGAAAAAGGTGATTATAGCCTTTGCATTAGCAACAAAAGCTGAATTGATTCTGATGGATGAACCAACCAATGGTTTAGATATTCCTTCAAAAGATATCTTTAGAAAGATCATGGCAGGGCATTTTGAGGAAGATCAACTAATCATGATTTCTACACATCAGGTAAAAGATATTGATACAATCATAGATCACTTGATAGTTTTAGATAATGGTGGAGTGATTTACAATGAGTCAATTTTTGACCTTACACAGAAGTATGACTTCTTGAAAGTTCAGCAACTTAAAGTTTCAGATACGCTTTATGCTGAACCAATCTTGGGAGGTTACAAAACAATCGCTCCTAAACAAGAACAAGAAGATACGCAAGTTGACCTTGAATTATTCTTCAATGCCTTAATCAATGACTATAAAAAATTTATATAATTATGAATAAATTATTCGATCTCAAGAGATTTAAAGAGTATGCTTCTTTAGAAATCACTTATCAAAAGC
Source organism: Flammeovirga pectinis (assembly GCF_003970675.1). Lineage (GTDB taxonomy): Bacteria > Bacteroidota > Bacteroidia > Cytophagales > Flammeovirgaceae > Flammeovirga > Flammeovirga pectinis. The sequence continues at coordinate 4,697,811 of NZ_CP034562.1, read as the reverse complement.
AATTGGTATATTATGGATTAGCAGCTATTGTTTCATTTATAATTATTAGTTTATTTTTCATTAGAGCGATAAATGAAAACGCTATTTCAGAAGGCGATTTATTTGGTCTTTTTATCTTCACTTATATCATTTTAGCAGCAACTGTTGTAAACAGATCTTTTTTACCATTTAGATCAACTAAAAAACTAATCAGCTTTCTTACTTTTCCTGTTTCACAGTTCGAAAAATTCTTATTTGAGTATTTATCTACTGTAGTAGTTGGTGTATTTTTGGTTCCTTTTCTTATCCTTTTTGCCTATATGGTAGAGGGGGAAATTCATCAAATTATCAATCCAAATATTGGCTATACAGGATTAGATTTTATTACTGATGTGATTGAAAAGTCAATGAGAGCTAATTCTGAAGATAAAATGCAAGTAAAAAAATTATTAGGTATAATGATATGCCTGATTCCATGGAGTATTGCCAATGTGATTTTTACAGGGAACTCTTTATTCAAGAAACTACCTTTGATTAAATCGATAATATTTTCAGGGATTTATATAGCATTTCACGTCTTCTTAGCTTTCTTGATCTTCGGAAAAATGGGCGCTCAAGAATATATAACAGATGATTATAAACTCTTCTTTTTCTCTTCACGATCTGCAGCAGTAGTATTTATGATAGGGTACATTCTATTGGCTAATGCAGTATTTGTTTACAGTAGTTATTTGAAGTTGAAAGAAAAAGAAATATAAGATGGAGTTTAAAAACACAAAAAGCATTTTCACCCAAATAGGAGATGATGTAAAAGATAAAATTATGGAAGGAGAATATAAAGAATCTGGAAAAATTCCCTCAACAAGAGAATTAGCAGGGATAGTGGGTGTAAATCCAAATACAACAATAAAAGCCTATTCAGTATTACAACAAGAAGGAATTATTTATACTCAAAGAGGAAAAGGATACTTTGTAAGTGAAGGAGCCAAAAACATAATTTTAAAATCAAAACAAGAAGAATTCTTCACTGATACGTTGCCAGAAACGGTAGAAACAGCCAATAAATTAGGAATATCATTTGAAGAACTTCAGAACTATTTAAAAGAATTATACCATGAAGAAAAGTAATATATATCTGCTCTCAATATTATGTAGCGTTTCTTTGTTTATCATAATGGGAGCATTAGTCTCGGTGGCAAGAGGAAAGAAAAGTGTCGAAGAAAATGCTTTTTATTCCTCAACACCAGCATATTCACATATTATTTTAGACAATACTAATTATAAAATTGGTGTGAAAACAGCTGATAAATATGAATTTAAATTAGCTCTTAATAAAGATGAAGCAAAGTTTGATGTACCATTTGAAATAAAGGGAGATACATTGATTTTATCTAAAATACCTGATGACATCGAAAAGAAAATTAAGTATGTACAATTAAATCTTCCAGAGAAAAACTTAGAAGTGCAGATGCTGTCATCGAACTTAAATATTGATAGTTATTCAGGTAATACATTGAAATTAGATTTAGATGAATCAGATCTAAATATTCTTCCGGAAGCAATAAAAAAAATATCTAAGGTAGAAGTCAACAGTAGGAATAAATCGACCTTACGTTGCTATTCAAATGTAGCAGAGCTTCAACTGAATATCAATGATTCTGAATTTAAAGCATTAGGTTCAGTCGATAATGTATCTGGTGAAATAGCTGATAAATCTTATGTGTACATTACTAATCCTGGTAATACAAATTTGCAAAAAGATGCTGATTCAAAGATAAATTATTCTTATAGATAACAATAAAATCCCCTGTAATTAGATAAACTAGTAACAGGGGATTGTTGTATGTAGTTGGATGAAATTAAGCCTCTATAGTTTGTGCTTTTACCCATTTATCTAATGAAGTAAAAGGTTTGATTGTAATTTTATCTGCAGCGTTAGAATGAGCTACAGCATCAGGCCCCATATAAGTATGTGCCTCAAAGTACAATAACATTTGAGCAATTTCCGCTGCTCCTTCAAATAAACCAGAGAAGATATCAGCAGGAACATATTGGAATGAATACTCAATACCTTGAGATTTATAAATATCAATTACCTCATTGAAGCTATATATACCACCTACAAAAGATAATAATTTACCATTAGCTTCTTCAGGTTTTATGAAAGCACTAGCAACTAAATTTCCTAATTCAGAAATATCTCCCATATGAATAACTTTAGCAGCGGGATCAATTGGTAAAGCCCATCCTGTAGTACCATCTTCCAACTGTTGTGGAGCTAACATACCCACAAAGTTTTGGTAATAGAATGGAGGTTCAACTAAAGTATAAGTTTCAAAACCAGCTTCAGCAACAATTGCATTTAATTTAGCTTTACCTGTAAAGTGAGGAACATCAAAAGTATCATCACTGATTTCTTCAACATTTGGAAGTGTTGACCATACAAAGTGTTTTACTCCTGCTTCTTTAGCTGCATTAATAAGGTTTTGACCTTGCTCAACTTCAGAAACTTTATTAGGTTCCCAGAAGTTTGTCACTCCAAATACACCATATGCATTTTCCAATGCTTTAGGTAATGTAGATGCATCTGTAAGATCAGCTGCAACTGCTTCGTCAGCTAAGCCATCATATTTCTCAGGATTTCTAGTTACTGCTCTAACTACAAAATCAGTTGATTCTTTTAATGCTTTAACTACTCCACTTCCTTGTGCACCTGTTGCTCCGATTACTACTATGATTTTCTTTTCCATGATATAATTTTTTTTTGATTTCGTTTTGATTACATCACAAAGGTGGCGGGTTTATTATTGGTGGGCTTATAACCTAAAACAATAAAAAATCTTAAACTAGGTTAAGGGTGATTCTTCTTCATTTTTGTCTTGAAACAAAAACGACGCAAAAAATTTAAGGTCGATGTAGAGTAGTTTTTTAATGAATAGATTAGTTATTCTATTTGGCATTTATATAGAAGTGGATTAATAGAAGATGTCTAAAATAAATAATGTGTAAAAATATTTGACACTGTTACTTTGTGTCTGAATAACATTGACGAAATTTAAGATGAGAATAATACTTTTAAATAATTGAAAGGATAGTGATGTAATTTGAAAGTATATCGGCCTAGAAGGGAAAAGCGTGAAAAATTTAAGATAGAGAGCCGTTAAAAATGATTTATTGTTTGAGCATAGCGAGTTTAAATCATTTAGGCGAACAATCTTGAATTTAGCTTTTGACCTCTCAGCCTAGATTTTTTTGCTTCGTTTTTTCATCATTGGAAAAAATGAAGAAGAAAGCTAGATTGAAAGTAAAACAGACTAAATTAAAAATAAAACCTCATGGGCAACCTATTAATCATTGATGATAACATTTCCATTCATGCCACTTTGGAAATCATATTAGAACCTTACTTTGATAAAATCACAGCTTTAGCAGATCCTCAAGAGATCATGAAAACCTTAGCAGTTGAAGACTATCAAGTAGTGTTATTGGATATGAATTTTTCTCCAGGGTTAAATACCGGAGCGGAAGGAATACGATGGTTAAAGAAAATCAAGGAAACTTACCCGGCCATATCAGTGGTGATGATGACTGCTTATGGACATGTTGAATTAGCGGTTGAATCCTTGAAAATAGGTGCATCTGACTTTATTTTAAAACCATGGGAAAATAGAAAATTATTGGCTACGCTACAGTCTGCCTTACAACTGAGTGAATCCAAAAATGAAATCAAGGAATTAAAGCAGAAAGCGAAAGCATTACGTACAGAAGAAAACATCTTTCCTGAAATCATTGGAGAATCTGCTGTCATGAAATCAATGATGTCGTTGATTGAGAAAGTGGGAATGACAGACACCAATATTTTAATTACAGGTGAGAATGGAACAGGTAAAGAATTAGTCGCAAAGGCAATTCATCATTTTTCTAAAAGAAATCAGGAACAATTAGTAGAAGTAGATATGGGAGCCGTATCTGAAACACTTTTTGAAAGTGAACTATTTGGTCATGTGAAAGGCGCCTTTACGGATGCACACCAAGATAGAATTGGTAAGTTTGAATTAGCCAATAAAGGTTCTCTTTTTCTAGATGAAATTGGTAACCTTTCATTTTCCCTTCAAGCCAAACTATTAGCGGCACTTCAAAATCGTCAGATTACAAAGGTGGGCGGAAATAAAGTAATTCCTATTGATATTCGACTGATCTCAGCCACCAATAAGAACTTATTCAAAATGGTGGAAAATGAAGAATTTCGCCAAGATTTACTTTATAGAATCAATACCATACAAATAGAAGTTCCGGCATTAAGAGAAAGAGGAGATGATATTGTATTATTAGCAAATCATTTTAAAAATTTGTTGGCAAAGAAATATGATAAAGGAGATTTACAATTTTCGGAATCAGCTCTTGATAAATTAACGAAATACCATTGGCCGGGTAATGTTAGAGAACTTCAACATACGATCGAAAGAGCCGTTATTTTAACAGACAGTATTCAAATCAGTGCTGAATTAATTGTAACTTCTTCTACAGAAAACACTGATGTCAAAACATTAAACATGGCTGATATGGAAGAAATGTTGATAAAGAAAGCTTTGAAAAGACACCCACAAAATATTAGTGCAGCGGCTGGAGAATTGGGGGTAACACGTCAGACTCTTTATAATAAGATGAAGAAATTAGGATTATCATGAAACAAATTCACTATATAAAACTAGGAATTGTGCTAGTAATGTTGATGTCTATGGGTGGATTAATGGTTCATTTTTATCAGCAACCAACATTGTTGATAACTTTAGCTATTCTATCTGTTGGATTAATTACTTATCAACTATCAACAATAAAGAAATTGTTAAATCATAGTTTGATTATAGTAGAAGCCATAGGTAATGAAGACTTGAGCTATTTGAATTCTAAAAACATCAAGAAATTCAACGATGTCTATCAGTATAGATTAAATAAAATTCATGCCTCTTTTTCCAGAATAAAAAAGGAAAGTATTCGCCAAGAAAAATACTTAGACTGGTTAATTGAAAACCAACATGTAGGAATATGTACATATGATGAAAATGGACATATTTTGCATGTGAATTCCTCTTTTAAAGAGAAAGTAGACTTAAAAGTATTGACGCATTTACAGCAACTGTTCGAGAAAACAATTTTTTCAAAAGAATTGATAGATAAGGCTTTTAGAGAGAATATAGTGACTTTAGAACAATCCAACTATTTATTGAAAGCTAGACAACTGAAAAGAGAAGAGCAAACAGTGTTCTTACTTACACTACAAGATATTTCGCAAGAGTTAGAGGAGAAGGAACATCTATCTTATAGTAAATTGATTCGTGTATTGACACATGAAATCATGAATGGGATGACTCCTATTATTTCTCTTTCTGATAGTATGTTGATGACCATGACCAAAGAAGATGAATCGCCATTAGAGGTAGAAAGTCTTACTCAAAAAATGATAGATACAAATGTGAAAAGTATCAAGGTAGTTCATGAACAAGCAGAAGGCTTACTAAATTTTATCAACATTTACCGTTCAATTTCCAAGTTACCAACACCTAAAAAAGTTGAAGTCAATGTGAATAACTTTCTTCAAAAAGAATTGAATAGTTTTGAAGAAGAGACTTATCAACATAATATTAAAGTGAATTTATTGAATATTGATAATAAAGAAATAATATATCATTTTGACTCTCAGCTTATTCATCAATGTGTGAATAATATAATTAAGAATGCAATTGAAGCAATGAAATATGTTGATAACTCAGAATTAATAGTGGACTTTCAATTGAAAGATCAATTAGTTATTCATATTACCAACAATGGATCTATGATTCCAGAAGATGAGCTGAAACATATTTTTGTTCCTTTTTTCACTACTAAAAATACAGGTAATGGAATTGGATTGGCTTTATGTAAACAAATTACGAGAGTGCATAAAGGGAGTTTGAAAGTAGAATCGTCACTAAAAGAAACGATCTTTACAATTAAATTTTAATATTTTCCATTTCTGATATTACTTCATTTATCTCTAATTTTCTCAAGCACTCACAAGGCTTATCTCCTATACACTCATAACAATCTGTCTTTTCAGTAAGGATAGTTTTAATTTTTTTATTGATAAAAAAGGCATCAGCAGAAGATGTTATACAAATTACCTTTTTACCCATTGCTTCTGCAAAATGTGCAATATCTGTATTATAGGTAACTAATAAATCTGATTTGGCAATTAAAGCAAGTGCTTCTTCTAAGCTTTCTAGATCTGTAGCATCTTTTACACTTGGTACTCTAAATAACTCTGGAGCAGTAAATTTTAAAGCTTTCCCCTCTTCTTCTAAACCAGCAATAATATAATTGTATTCGTACTTTGGTAAAGAATCTATAAGTTCAAAATACCGAACTCCTGGCCATGCCCTATGTGCATTCGATCTATATGGGTAGAAAACTATATTATTAAGGTCCTTTTTTATAATACCTCTAAAAGTAGAAATAGGGTGATTTACTATTTGTAACGAAAGATCAACAGTTGTATCAATATCTAGTACATGAAGAAATGAAAAGTGAGCATCTAATAGAGAACTAGCAGTACTAGTATCTATACTATGTGTTAACCTTCTATTATTTCTCCAAGAATCCTTACCTCCTATTCTGTAGCTAATTTTTAAATCACGTGCTTTTTTAGATAACACTTTGTCGCTCTTTAAAAAGAAGATAGCATCTGTATTTTCTAATGTTTCATCATCGATAGTATCAAATAAAAGAAATTGATCTATAGATGTAATAAATTTGGAAATCTCGGATTGAACAGAATTTCCTATCCAAGTAACGTGAGAATCAGCATATTTATTTTTTAAATAATTGATTATCTGAATGGAAATACTGAAATCTTTTAAATTTTCACTACCACTTATAACAATATTCTTTAATTGTTGCACTCTCATAACATTATCTACACGATATCTGTACTTCTTAATGATTTTTCAATTTGGCGTATTATATTTAGATAAGCCAAATAAGTAATTACAAGTTCTTTCTGTTTTAACCTAATTTATTAACTAAGAAAGAGGTACCTCAAAGGTAGCTCTTTCCACTATCATTACAATTATGAGTAATAACCTAAAGAAGAAGAATTCTACTCAAGAACGATTAATTATTTTCGACCGAGAGTTTGCTCCTCACACAGATTCAATGTATAGTTTTGCCTATCGCTTAACTGGAGACGACGAAGATGCAAAAGATTTAGTACAAGATACGCACATGAAAGCGTATAGATTTATCGATTCGTTCGAAAAAGGAACTAATGCAAAAGCATGGTTATTCCGAATTTTAAAAAACAGTTTTATCAATGAATATAGAAGGAAGAGTAAGGAACCTTCAAAAATTGATTATAACGAAGTAGAGACTATTTATAACGGAGAAAAAAATGACCCTAATTTAGTTTCAGGTATACGTCAAGATAATAATACATACAGAATTGGTGATGAAATAACGAGTGCATTGAATGCATTAGGAGTTGATTTCAGAATTGTTATCATTTTATGTGATTTAGAAGGATTCACCTACGAAGAAATGTCTAAAATCCTTGATATTCCTATCGGAACAGTAAGAAGTAGGTTACATAGAGCTCGAAATTTATTGAAAGAAAAATTAGTTGTCTACGCAAAAAAAATGGGATATTCTCAAAAGAAAGCAAACTAAATGAGAAATAGCCATTTTAAGTCATTATCTTTGCATCTTTAATCAAAAAAAATTGCAAAAATAAAGCATGAAATCAGGCAAAGTATTTATCTTTTCTGCACCATCAGGATCAGGTAAAACCACCGTTGTGAGACACCTTTTGAGTGTATTTCCTGAATTGACATTTTCAATTTCAGCAACTACACGTGCTCCGAGAGGAGAAGAAAAAGACGCTAAAGACTATTATTTCATTTCTCTCGATGATTTTAAAAATCGAATTTCAAATGATGAATTTGTAGAACATGAGGAAGTATATGAAGGTCTTTTTTATGGCACTTTAAAAAGTGAAATAGAAAGAATTTGGAGCGAAGGCAAACATGTTGTTTTAGATGTTGATGTCCAAGGAGGCATCAGTTTAAAGAATTATTTTGCAGAAAAAGCCGTTTCAGTTTTTGTATGCCCTCCAAGTGTAGAATGCTTAGAGCAACGTTTAAGAGATAGAGCTACAGATTCCGAAGAAGCAATTAAGGAACGTGTAGCAAAAGCTGCAGAAGAAATGCCATTTGGTGATCAATTTGATATTCGTTTAGTAAATGAAGATCTACAAATTGCACTAGCAAATGCAGAAAAATTAGTGAAAGAAGCAATAGCGTAGACTATGCTATTAATATAGAGAATAGAGGTCATCAATTACTTGATGACCTCTATTTTTTTTGAACGATTTTATATTCTTCAATCTATTTTTAAAAGAACGATATAGAAGTTTAAATCAAATACATCCTCAAAAGAATACGATTATTTAATGTTTTGTTAGCTACTGAACAAATAATGAAATCATATGATAGTATAGTGTAATAGAACGTTTAAAGTTTTAAAATATTTGTAGCTAAGCAAAGTGGATTAATAGGGAATTGTCATCTATTAATAATCAATTAAACTAATTACAGCTATGCAAGTATTTATTAAAAAGTTGTATACACTACTACTGTTTCTTGGAGTAGGTATGCATTTTCTATTAGCAGCACCTAGAAATGGAGAAGTTCAGGAGTTTGAACAGCCAGATGGTTCGGTTGTTCAAATAAAGCTTTTTGGAGATGATTTTTATTTGCGAGCAGAAAGTTTAGATGGTTATACTCTTATTAGAGATGAAGAAACAGAATGGATTTGTTATGCCCAATTATCAGCATCTAGAAATGAATTGGTTTCTACAGGTATTCATTATACAGGAGAATCTTACGGGGTATCAATGTCTAGTTTTAGAGTAAGCTTTCAGTTAGAAAAACATATTGACTTAGACCGATCAACTATAGAAATACAAAGAACTCAGAACCAAGATGCATTAAAAGAAAATGATCATTTAGGCGTTCAAGATATTCATAAAAGTGCAGCGAATGGAAATGAACAACATGCTACACCTACAAATCATGTTATTGGTAATTACAAAGGAATATGTATTCTAGTAGATTTTAGTGATGCTCCTGCAGTTTGGGATAAAAGTACTATCGAACAGATGATGAATGGGGATAATTTTAAAGTAAATGGAAATTATAGTTCAGTAAAAAAATACTTTGAAAATGTTTCGGGAGGATTAGTAGAATATGAAAATGTTGTATTTGGCTACTTTAGAGCGCCTAAATCATTTGCTACTTATGATAATATGGGATATGCATCTGGTGCAAGAGAAATTCTTGAGTTTGTTTTAGAAGAGGTAGAAGAACAAGGGTTTGATTACTCTTCATTAAGTATTCAAAACGGAAAAATACAAGCTATTAATTTGATGTATACAGGTAGACCTAGAGCATGGGCTAAAGGTATGTGGCATCATAAAGGAACATATACGGGTTTTTCTGCAGATGGAGTTTCTTCTAAGGATTACAATACATCTCCAGTAAATACGGATTTATCTATAGGTACAATTATTCATGAGAATGGACATATGCTTTGTAAATGGCCTGATCTATATAAGTATTCTAGTTCTACAGGTACTAGTGGAATTGGTAATTTTTGTATTATGTCGGGTTATGGAAGTACTAAAAATCCAATTCCTCCTAACCCTTACTTTAGATGGTTAGCGGGTTGGACAACTGTAACCAATATTTCTAATTTTAACGGAACAATAAGTGAGTCAGCAAATGATAATACTATTTACAAGTATGATCACCCTACTAAATCTACTGAATTTTTCATGATTGAAGCTGTTCAGAAAACAGGCCATAGTGCTTATTTGCCAGATGAAGGTTTAACAATTTGGCATATAGACCGAACAGGAAACAACCAAACATGGGATCATGAAGTTTGGTTAGAACATGCAAATAATACAAGAAATACACATAGTGGAGCATGTTGGCATGATGGCGGAAATGAAAAGTTTAACGATACTACATCTCCCAATTCAAATTGGTTAGATGGTTCTTCTAGTGAATTAGAAATTTCTGAAGTAAGTGCAGTAGCAAACACCATGACTTTTAATGCAGTGGGTAATGGTTCGAAATGTTCTAATAATGATGTTGTAGCAATTACAGTTTCCCCACAGACATCTACAATTTTCAGAAACGAGACCGTTCAACTTTTAGCGGCCCCTTTAAATCAATGTGGAGGTATGGAAAATGTTACAGTTACATGGTCAGAAAATGCACTTTCTGGCTTATTTACAGCTACAGAATTTGGAGCATATACAATTACTGCAAATGTAAATAATGTATCTACCTCTGTAACGGTAAATGTGGTAGAGGATCCTAATAATTGTTCAGACCCTACTGTTATAGATTTAGTGCTTACACCTAGTACAAAAACGATATTTATAGGAGAACAATTAGTATTGGAAGCTATTGGTTTTAATAAATGTGGAGGGGAAACTTCTATATCACCTACTTGGAGCTCGAATGCTCCAAATGGAATTTTTGACGCTACACAACAAGGTGTACATGAAGTAACAGTAAGTATAGGTCAATTAATAACGAATTCAATTATTACAGTATTACCAGAGAATGCAACCTTAATTAGTAACAACGAACAAGGGAATATTTCATTTATGAATACAGAATGGTATGCACATGATGATGGAATAAATGGAGGATCAACTGTTACTCCATCCAATCCTTTTGAAATGACTAATGACGGGGCTAATGGCTCTGATTATTCAGCAAAAATAAATTATACTTTAAATAAAGGCTCATTATCTTATAATCCCTTTGTTGCTTTTGGGTTTGATATGAAGTCAAATAGTACAGACTATAATTTAACGGGATCATCAGGTATCTCTTTTTATCATAAAGGAGCATCATTGCACTTACAAACATTATTATCTTCTATTACAGATTATGCACATTATCAAGTACTAATTCCATCTCATTCAGAATGGACAAAAGTGACATTACAATGGTCTGATTTTGACCAACCTTCTTGGGGGCGAAATGTAACATGGAACTCATCTAAAGTTACAGGTTTCAAGTGGCAAAAGAATGGTAACACAGGTGATAATGGTACTATTTATATTGATGAAGTTAAGATCGAAGGATTAATTTTTGAAACACCTCTCAAACCTTGTACATCTACAGGAATTGCTTCATTAGCTATTTTACCTCAAGAACAAAAAGTAGAACTAAATAGTAATGTTCAATTTGAAGTTACAGGTTTAGATAATTGTGGTGATAGAGTTGATCTACTTCCTACTTGGTCTTTAAATGCACCCAATGGTTTATTTACGGCATCATCTTTAGGAACATTTGATGTAACGGTAAGTGTACTCAATACTACAACTAATGAAACGATAAGTACTACAACAAGTATTACAGTAGCATTGAATGAATTGCCATTAGTAACATTGATTTCACCATTAACAGGTGTTTTTGATACAAATGAAATAACGGTATCTGCTGACGCTTCTGATGTTGACGGAACAATTACTAAAGTAGAATTTTATGCAAATGATACATTAGTAAGAATAGAACAGACTGCTCCTTATTCTTTTATATGGACTCCAGAAAATGGTACTTATGAATTAAAAGTAATTGCTTATGATAACTTGAATGCAAGTGCAATATCTGCAACGGAAGAAGTAATTATTAATAAAATAATTCCTATAAATGAATTACCAATTGTAACGTTGACATCCCCTTCTTCAAGTTTTTATGAGCATAACAATTTAACAGTTGCTGCTACTGCTAGCGACGCTGATGGAGTAATTACTAAAGTAGAATTTTATATAAATGATATATTATTTACTACAGAACAAGCTAGTCCATATTCATTCACATGGAACCCGGAAAATGGAATTTATAGGTTGAATGCTATTGCATTTGATAATGAAAACGCATCTACTGTATCCGAAGAAATAACTGTTACAATTGATAAAGAAGAGATACCAACTTGTCCGGTATGGAGTTCGGTTTCTCAATATAGATTAGGTGATGTTGTTGAATATAATGGTACTAATTATACTGTAATAAGTGATTGGCCAAATGTTGGAGAAAATCCAAAATACAATATAGATAACAATTGGGGTTGGGCATGGCAAGAAGGTGGTTCTTGCGAAAGTGGTCCTTTTGCTGCTCCACAAATAGTATTATCTTCAGATTTAGAAGAAAGTACTTTACTAGAGGTGTATCCTAACCCTACTTCAGGTAAAGTAAGAATAACTATTCCTTCTGGATATGGACAATTAACTCTATTTAATCTACAAGGCCAAGCTTTGTTTAAGGTAGAAGTTATCAATTCTTATCAAGAAGAAGTGGATTTAAGTAAATATGGTAAAGGAATATTTGTTGTTTATTTAGAAATAAATGGTCAGACAATTACTAAGAAAATAGTAGTTAGATAAGGCCTTCCTGTAAAAACAGCCCTAAAAGATAGTATATCCTTTAGGGCTGTTTTTTAAATATAGTATTCTAAAATAATTTAATTTCTAGCGTTACATTTTTTCTTTAGTGAAATTAGTAAAGTTATGTTCTTTATTTCTAATTCTCTGCCCAAGAACCTTCATAATACCTTGCATTAAACTTCTTCTATATCCCATTAGAGCAAGAAAATCATCTTGTTCAATTCTCAATAGAACAGAATCTTTTGTAGTTGTAGCAGATAATGTTCTAGGTGATGAATCAAGAATACTGAGATCACCAAAAAGGTCCCTATTCATAAGGTTACTGAAAGTGAAATTACCATCATGTAACTTTACCTCTCCCTCATAAATAATATACATTTCTTTACTTTCTTCTCCTTTTCTAAAAATTGTAGAGTCTCTAGGAATACGTACTTCGTGCATTATACTTGCAATATCTACCAATACATGTTCTGGTGTTTCTCTAAATAGATTAGTTGATTTTAAAAGTATTACTTTTTCTAATTCTAATAGAGGTTTTGTTCCTTCATTTAATATTCCCATGAGCCATTTTTTTCTATCCGGAGTAACTAATTCATCTAATACTTTTGAAACAGCGATATCTTGATAATCTTCTATTCTTTTTAAACTAATAAGAGCAGGTTCAATAAGTTTTATATTGTCTTTATTTAATATTTGACCTATATATTTCAATAAACTTGGAGACATTGAATCTCTCACACTAATAAGTGCTGTAATTTTTGTCCAAGTATTAAATAATGGACGGTTGTAAGAGAAAGGACGAATAATGCCTAATGTGATACTAAGAGGATCTACAAGGTTTGATGAATAATAATCGCCTAGTTTCTGCATTTTTGCTTCAAGGTCGTAATACCCTAAAACAATAATTAATTTTTGATAGATAGAAGAAGGCATTGTTTTCCATAAATTCTTCTCTATTTCTGCATTTTGTAAAAGAGATTCTTGGTCTGATATATCAAGTTGTTTCTGTTCTGAATCAGTTTTTCTATAGAGTTGCTCTCCTTTACCTACAATCAAAAATTCTTGAATTGTTCTTATATTTTCTTCTATTAAAACGAGCTCTTCATTTAATGCTTTTGATAACATTGCTCTAAATGGTTTTTCATGCTTTAAAACATAAATAGCATTGCATAACCAATAGTAATTAGAGAAAAATCTTTCTAGATGTTTATTGAGTAAATCAAAATCACTTTTACATTTAGGACGATATTTTAGTCTTTTCAAAGCATTGTATGCAGCCATTCTCATAAAAGGCCAAGGGTAATCAACCAATAACCATAAGATTTCATAAGATTTTGGAGCATCTATTTTTCCTAATGCTTTACATAAAGTGATAAGATAAATATCTTCTCTTCTTTTATTTACAAAGAGTTCGTTCTCTATAATATCTAAACAATCTTCTCCGTAAATAATTAGCGTTCTTAATATAGTGTCGTTAAACTTACTCTCTTTTAGCAATGAAATTAAAAGAGGTAAATGTGTTGGACTTTTTACAATTGCAGCAACTTCAATACTTTTTTCAATTAATAGATCATCACTACTTAATAAAGCATCAAAAATATACGGTTCACTTTCTAGAGGAGAAACCTTTGCAAGTACCTCTAATGCAAATAGTGACGTATGTATATCTTCTGATTTTACCGATGCTTTAATATAGTTTAATGCAATATTTCTTTGTTCTTCAGATTCTGAAGATAATAAACCATATAAAGCACCTTTTTTTATCTCGTCTTCCTTATCATCAATCCAATCAATTACTTGATGTATAAAAGTTGGATCGTATTTACAAGTGCTGACAATTGCTTTCTTTCTTACTTTAGGGTCTTCATCATATAAAGCAATATTTTTAATTGTGTCAGCAACTTTTTCTGTTAAATTATTCTGACTGAAATCAATTGAAAAATAACGAATAGCACTATCTGGATGGCGAAGCATATGTAAAATAATAGCTTCGTTTTTCTTCGGGTTTATTACAGTATTAGCTTCAAGAGCATAGATTATATCCTCTGGTAATTTAGAAGTTAATTTTGAAGCAAGTAATCTACTAACTTCTTTATCATGTGTAGCTATTTCGTAGCTTTCCATATCTCTTAATAGAAATGCTCGTCGAATAATTACACGGTAATCTCTTGATACAATTTTGGCAGCTAACCACCATAGTAATAATAAACTTACTAGAATCCATAGTATTATTTGTCCTTCTTCAAAAGGTCTATCAACATCAATTATCCATAATAAGACACCTGCAAAGAAAAGCCCAATAGAACTAAAAAAACCTCTTAATATTCCGAATGTAAAACCTCTATGTTTACTCTGTATTGGTCTTAATAAAGACGGAGTAATTGTTGAGAATATAACATGTCTTGTAAAAATAAAAGCTATAGCAACTAAGGCCAAAAAGATAGGAACTTTTGAAGGACTAAATTTGATGAATAAATAAGTACAACTAACTATTATTAATAATACGATTGGTGTAAACTGCAGAAGCTTTTTGATACCAATATCTTGTAGTTTTCTTGCGTTAAGAAAAGGCTGAACTACAGATACAATTGCATAAGATATAATTAATAATAATGCTAATGCGTAAATACCTTTAGTAGGCGTGTAAAGCGTCATTCGTAGATCTATCATAAAGAAGAATTCTACAATAGCCCAAACACTAGCAATACAAAATGTGAGTAAGCCTAATTTAAAAACATATGGGTTTGTAATTCCAAAAGCCCAAAAGCTTTCTGGAGTAAATTTCCGAGAAGGCCTTGTTACTGTATCATGGTATTTTTCTAATCGCTTTTTAACTTTATCACTAGAAAGAACTTGCCATAAACCCCATCCAGCAATAACATAAATTGGTGCTACCCAAAGCGACATTGCTTGTATACTTGCAAACTTAGAGCCTACTAATACAATTAAGAAACCGGTAAGTTTAAATACAATTTTAAAAGATTTAGCTTTATCAAAAGCTTTCATCTCATTAGGGTTGGAATAGATATGTTCTACAATAGCCCAGTAGGTACAGTCTTCAAAAAATATTAATGCTTTTACACATACTATTAGACTGAGGATACCTAAGTAATCGGGCTTTCCAATACTTAAATAACCTATTAGTATAGCAGTTAGAATTTTTAATAACGAATAAACGGCATTAAGGTGCTCTACTCTAAGCCTTCTTTCTAAATAAGCAAATAACCTGGCAATTAGTAAAATACTAACTCCTGAAAACATAAATGCAAAAGGTAAATTATCTACTGCTCTTTCTTTAAATAGTAAAGTGTATGTAACAGAAAAGGCTATTGCAATTGCAGCCCCTTCTGCAGCAAAGAATAATGAAAGCCAATTAGAATTATCTTTATTTAGAAACTGAGATAGTTTGCTAAAAATATTCTTTTTAGGAAGGTAGTAATAAATTCTGGATGCAATTATGTTCATTTTATTTCTTCAAACCTCAACGAGGTAATTTAAATTCTTGCTTAGTTGGTAAGAAGGGTATCACTTTTCTAGTATATATTTCTTCTTTAAATAGTCGAAAGCGATTTTGTTTAGTAGGATATGTCTAAAAATAAAATTCAACAAAAGGCTGAATCAAACATACTCTAAAGTAATAAAAAAAGCCGAAGTAATAACTAAGTTACTTCGGCTTTTTAATCAATTGTAATAGAGAATTATTTGTTCATTGAGATCAAGAAATCTTCATTTGAACGTGTACCTCTCATATTGCTTTGTAAGAATTCCATTGCTTCTTGAGACTTCATGTCAGACATCATTCTACGCATAATCCAAACACGTTGTAATGTATCTTTGTCCATTAGTAAGTCTTCTCGTCTAGTACCAGACATTGGGATATCAATTGCAGGGTAAACACGCTTGTTAGCAAGTTTTCTATCCAATTGAAGTTCCATGTTACCTGTTCCTTTAAATTCTTCGAAGATAACTTCGTCCATTTTAGAACCTGTATCAATTAATGCAGTAGAGATAATTGTTAAAGAACCTCCGTTTTCTACATTTCTTGCAGCACCAAAGAAACGTTTAGGTTTGTGTAAAGCATTTGCATCAACACCACCTGATAAAATTTTACCAGATGAAGGAGAAACAGTGTTATAAGCACGAGCCAAACGAGTAATTGAATCTAATAGAATGACAACATCATGAGAACATTCTACCATACGTTTTGCTTTCTCTAAAACTAAAGAAGCAACCTTAACGTGTTTATCTGCAGTTTCATCAAATGTAGAAGCAATTACTTCTGCATTTACACTACGTTGCATATCTGTAACTTCTTCAGGACGTTCGTCTATTAGAAGTATAATCAAATAACATTCTGGGTGATTTTGGGCAATTGCATTAGCAACCTCTTTTAATAAAACTGTTTTACCAGTTTTAGGTTGAGCGACAATCATACCACGTTGACCTTTACCAATTGGGGCAAATAAGTCTAAAACACGTGTAGAATAAATTTGAGGTTTAGTTGATAAGTGTAACTGATCTTGAGGGAAAAGTGGCGTTAAATATTCAAATGGAATACGGTCACGAATTTCATCAGTTGTTTTACCATTAACGGTATCAACTCTTAGTAAAGCGAAATATTTTTCACCGTCTTTTGGAGGACGAATATTTCCTTTTACTGTATCACCTGTTTTCAAACCAAATAATTTGATTTGAGATGGAGATACATATATATCATCAGGGCCTGCTAAGTAATTGTAATCCGAAGATCTTAGGAAACCATATCCATCAGACATAATTTCTAAAACTCCTTCGCTACTAATTACACCATCAAAATCTTTAACAGAAATTTTAGGAGCTGGTGCTTTTGGAGGGTCTAATTCTTTTTGATGAATTGCAGACTTTCTTTCCTGCTCTAAAGTAGGAAGACCTTCTGTGTTATCATCGTCTAAGAACATATCGAAATCTGGTAAATCGTCTAACGGATCAGTACCTAAATCGATTTCTTCTAAAGACATTATATCATCGTGGGTAATTTGTTTAGGAGGCTGCTGTGTGCTCTTTCCTTTACGTTTACCTTTTAGATCTTTGTTAGCTTGGTTGCTTTGGTTTTTTGGACCGTTGTTCCCTTTCTTAACATTTTCTCTTTTTACACGCTCACGTTGTTGCCCTTGTGCTGGTTGTGGCTTACGACGATTTAAACGTGTTCTATCTTGACGAGGAGAATCTTGATTATTCTCGTCTTCAACTGAAGGTTTAGCTTCTGTTTTTTTAGGGGCTGTATCGTTAGAGGCAGTCGGTGTAACATCCTTAATAGGTTGTTTTGCGGGGCTAGAAGTTTTTTCAGTTTTTGCTGGAGAAGGACTATTTTTTCCTTGAGTTGCATTTACATGCTTTTCAATTCTTTCAATTAGTTCTTTCTTACGAAGGTTACTGAAATTTTTCATGCTAAGGCCCTCTGCGATATCTTTTAATTCAGATAGCAGTCTAGCCTCTAGTAGCTTTCTTGTATACATAAAAATAATGGTGACAGTTATTTTTTTCTGTCGCTATAATGAAATACTTTTTGAAGAACCTTGTATTAAGGCGTTTTGAGATATGAAGCTATCTACTTTTTTGTCACTTTACCGGAAGGAAATAGGTTTTATAGTGACTTTTACTTTTCACAAATCTAATGTACATCAATTAAAATCACAATCCAAATCTTTAGTTTCTTTTAATTTTCTATCAATTCTTTGATAATATCGCCAAAATAAGCTCCATATTCCGGTCCTACCCAATTCATTTCTCTTACTTCGTAGCTATCTAAAGAATCATAGTAAGTATCACAGGTAATATATCCTACATAATCACCATTAAAACTGGTAATCATAATCTCTTTATTTTTTGCTTTTGCGATTGAATCATATTTAAAATCTAAAGCAATTTCTCCAGAAAAATCAGAAGGCATTCCAAACCAGTCGATATCACCTAATTTAAAATAAGTGATGTTTCCGTGTAATCCGCCAGAGGCTAATTTAAAGACCCAATCTCTTACTTTAATATTAAACTGAGTATCTATTCTTACTTGCGATGGCCTAAAATCAATTGGTATTTTATATATAGATGCTGTTGCTATAAACTTCATTTCAGCTTCGTTCCAAACATTTAAAGTGGAATCTGCTAAAGATTTACCCATATCTTTAATATGATCAAAAGAACTTTCCGTTTTAGGGTTTGCAGGGCCATGGCTAGCAACCATTCCTGCACAATATGCCGCAAAATCTATGGAATCTGATGCTTCTAAATTATCTATCCACTCTCCGGTGTAATCTCTTGATAAAATCCAATAGTCCATATCAATACAAGTGGCATGTGCATTGAAGGTTACAATAGCTGCACTAGTACCATCAATTCTATTTAATTTAATTACTCTTAAGGAGTTTTCTTTTGTACCATGATCTACAATTCTATTTGTTACCCATTCTGGTGCTAAAGTTTTCGCAAAACCAACACTCCCTTTTACCTTATTAGCCGTTGCTTCTTTTATAGCAGCAAGAGATGCTTTTACAATTTTTTGGACTACTTCTTCAGAATATTGACCAACAGATAAGTTACCCATTACGCTAGGGTTAAACCCACCTACACCATTATGAGTATGGATAGCAGAATAGAGAATATTATTAGAGGATAAACCAATTTTAGGTAATTCTTTAGAAAGTCTTTTTCGTACTTCAATTGGAAAAATCATTAAATCTAGTGTTAAAACAAAAGATTCATGAACACCATCATCAAAAGCAAAAGCTCTTGCGTACAGAGTATCTCTAACAGCTTTTACTGTTCTATACCCATAACCAGCCATAGGTAAATCCTTTCTATTTGGTACAATACTTTTTGCAGACCAACCAATAAGAAGTGTATCTTTTGAAGGAATCTCATTATGCACTTCCTCTAAAGTTTTTTCAACATTAAGAAATGTATTTTTATACTCTTCTGTAGATTGAAGTGGAGTTCTGTCAATTCGACCTAAAAGTATAAGTGCAAGCGTAATTAAACTTGCTAATGATATGTATATTTTCTTAACCAATTCTTTAAAGATTTATCCAATTAAATTGCTAATTTACTAAGACTACTGCGAAATAGAAGTATTTAACTACTATGAATATTTTATATTAAAAGAATACAACTATATTTGCAGCTATTAACACAATGTAATTTTTGAAAACTCATTTTTTAATCATGAAAACTTTAATTTTAAAAGCTGTTACTCTTTTGAGTATGGTTGCCCTTGTGCAGGGGTGTTACCCTGGAGGGGCAGAATATACTAGTGATTTAGATATCGCTATCTCACAGTACGAATCTGCTGAAAAATTACGTTCTTACAAAACGTACTACTTATCCCAAACAATGGATATCAGAGGATCTAAAAATGCAGATACACTAACATCTGCACAACAAGATGACATTATAGCGAACACAGATGCTTTATTGAAATCTACTTTAGGACTTTCAGAAATCACTAATCCAACAGCTGATGGAGATGCTGATATTGTTGTTCAATTAACACAAATTGCTATCCAGCAAACAGGTGTAGCTTGGAGTCCAGGTTACCCAGGTTATCCAGGATGGGGATACCCAGGTTGGGGTTATCCAGGATATGGATACCCAGGTTACCCAGGTGGAGGATATTATCCATGGGGAGGTTATTCATATTACCAATATAGCAATGGTAGTGTAATTGTAGATTTTATTGATGTTGCTGAAACAAAGAAACTAAATGAAGGAACTGTTCAAGGTGATACAGTAGTACTTTACTTAGGTTGGGTTGGCGGATTGAACGGTGTTTTATCTCGTTCGAATAACGTTAGTATTGTAAATGATGGTATTGAAACATTATTTAATCAATACAATACTGCAAAAGCTGGAACTGACAATTAAGAACATCTTTCAAACAGAACTCAATCATGAAAAAATATATTTTATCTGTAGTTTTTGCTCTTTTTGCATTAGGAGCATCAGCACAAGAATCGAACTTTATTATTACTTATCAAATGTCTCAGCCTTTAAGCGAAACAAATGACTATATTAGTGCATTTAGCGGAAGAGGTTTTGGTATGGAATGGAGACAGCATTTAGCAACGGCTCCTTTATCTTTTGGTCTATCTGTAGATTGGAATGTTTTATATGACAAAACAACAGATCAATACAATAGTAATGGTATTATTGCTGACGGTAAGCAATACCGCTACATGAATATTGTGCCTATTTTAGCTCATGCTAATTACTATTTTAATAAAGATGGTATTACTAACCCTTATATAGGTGTAGGTGTAGGTACATATTACATTAACCAAAGAACAGAATTTGGTCAGTGGGCAGTTGTAGAAGATAATTGGCATTTTGGTTTTGCTCCAGAAATTGGTGTAATAGCAGATGTTAACCCTTCTATTGACATGATCTTTAGTGTTCGTTATAACTACGCATTAAAAGCAGGAGATTCTGTAGATCATTCGTACTTAGGAATTAACGTTGGTTTTGTATACTAAGCTTAACAACGTAACAAATATAACTTCATAATAATGAAAAAAATCTTTTTTGTACTTTCTCTATTAATAGGGATGTCAATTGTTTCAAATGCACAATCAATTGATGCAGAAACAATTAAAACTGTAATCAAAACAGAAAAAAGAATCTTCTTTACTGAAAACATGCAGTTGACTTTAGAAGAAGCTCCTATTTTTTGGGAACTATATGATAAGTTTGAATTAGATAATTCAGAATTATCAAGAGAGAAAACAAAATTATTTGAGACATTGATTGGTGGAACTGATGGTTTCAGTGATGAAGAAGCTTCTACAATGGTATCTGGTCTTGTAGCTTTACAAGCTAAAGATGTTAAGTTGAAGAAGAAGCATTTAAAAATGATGTCTAAAGAGCTAGCACCAAAAACGGTTGCAAGATTTTTTCAATTAAATGAATTGATTAATAGTTTCTTAAAAACACAAATATTAAGCGAAATGCCTATCGTTCAAAAATAGGTTAGTTTAATTAATATAAACCTCTGTATCTTTAACTAGATACAGAGGTTTTTTTATACGAAAAAATGAAAATCACTAAAAAATTTCTTTTAAAGGAGTTGAAGTCTTGGGGAATATTTGTAGCTATAATTGGTACACTTTATTTTACGGGACTATTAACAGATGTAGCAGGAACTTTACAACGTTTTGTTGTAGCTACAGGTATTGTAAATGCTGATACAGAGCAAGGTATTTCTGGTAAAGCAGATTATAATTGGGTACTCAAAGAATTTGAATCAGGCAAACAAGTAAAATTATCTGATTTTAAAGGTAAAATGATCTTTCTAAATATATGGGCATCTTGGTGTCCTCCATGTATTGCAGAGATGCCAAGTATTCAATCTCTTTACGATCAATTAAAAAATAGAGAAGATGTAGTCTTTATTTTATTGAATGTTGATGAGGATAAAATGAAGGCAAGTAAATTTTTAAAAAGAAAAGATTACACCTTTCCTATTTATCAAAAAGTAACTTCTGTACCATCAATTTTCTACAGTAATTCCATACCTTCAACCTATGTAATAAATAAAGATGGAGAGGTAATTTATAATCATCAGGGACTAGCAAACTATGATTCTGAGAGCTTTATAAATATGCTAACATCTGACTGACTTATATTTAGTATTTAATATTATTGATAAAACTTCTTACTAGAATCGTATGACTTTAGTAAGTTTTGTCTATATTTGCAAGTTGCATATAATATATATTTTTTCATGTACTTGGAAAAGTATAGAAATATAGCACAAAAATACATTTTGGCGGCCCTGATTTATTAACTTTTACAGATAGTAATCGATTGATATTCAGATAGTTTTGAAACTTAAAAAAGAGTACCACCTTGGCAACATTCAAGCACGGTAGAAAGAATTTTGCATCAGCAAAAAGAGTATTGGGTTACCCAGACTTCTTAGATGTACAATTTAAGTCTTTCCACAATTTCTTTCAAATAGACACTCCTCCTGAATTCCGTGAAGACGAAGGTCTTTATAAGGTATTCATGGAGAACTTCCCTATTACAGATTCTCGTGAGAATTTTAATTTGGAATTTATTGATTATACAATTGATCCTCCTAAATACACTGTAGATGAGTGTGTAGAGAGAGGCTTGACTTTTAGTGTACCTTTAAAAGCAAAATTAAAGCTTTCTTGTAGCGACGAAGACAATGAAGACTTTGAAACCATCGAACAAGATGTGTTTTTAGGTAACATTCCTTATATGACTACTCGTGGTTCGTTTGTAGTAAATGGT
The DNA here is from genome assembly GCF_003970675.1 of Flammeovirga pectinis. Taxonomy (GTDB): domain Bacteria; phylum Bacteroidota; class Bacteroidia; order Cytophagales; family Flammeovirgaceae; genus Flammeovirga; species Flammeovirga pectinis. The sequence continues at coordinate 4,675,046 of NZ_CP034562.1, read as the reverse complement.
GCAGAACGTGTTATTGTTTCTCAATTACACAGATCGCCAGGTGTTTTCTTTGCACAATCAAAACACACAAACGGTACTAAACTTTACTCTGCAAGAGTAATTCCTTTTAAAGGATCATGGATCGAATTTGCAACTGACGTTAATAACGTAATGTATGCATATATCGACCGTAAGAAAAAATTCCCTGTTACGATGCTTCTTCGTTCGATCGGTTATGGATCGGATAAAGACATTTTAGATTTATTCGGTTTATCTGAAGAAATCAAAGTCGATAAGAAGAATCTTAAGAATTTATCTAACCGTACACTTGCTGCACGTGTATTAAAAACATGGACAGAAGACTTCGTAGATGAAGATACTGGTGAGGTAGTTTCTATTGATCGTAACGATGTAATCTTAGAGCGTGATCATATCATCTCTGAAGAAGATCTTGAATTGATCGAAGACGCAGGCGTAAGCTCAGTAATTGTTCATAGAAAAGATATTAACATCAATGATTTCCGTATCATCTTCGATACGTTATCTAAAGATAATTCAAACTCAGAGAAAGAAGCGGTACACCAAATTTACCGTCAACTTCGTAATACTGAGGCTCCTGATGATCAGACAGCACGTGATATTATCAACAACTTGTTCTTCTCTGATAAACGTTATGATTTAGGTGAAGTAGGTCGCTACAAACTTAACCGTAAGTTACAGTCGGAAACAAGCATGGATGTCCGTGTTCTGACTAAAGAAGATATTGTCAAAATCATCAAGCACTTGATACACTTGATCAACTCTAAAACAGTAGTTGATGATATTGACCACTTGTCAAACCGTCGTATCCGTACGGTGGGTGAGCAACTTTACTCTCAATTTGGAGTAGGTTTAGCTCGTATGGCACGTACAATTAAAGAACGTATGAATGTACGTGATAACGAAGACTTCAAACCAGTTGATTTGGTGAATGCTCGTACGTTATCATCTGTGATTAATTCGTTCTTTGGTACTAACCAGCTTTCTCAATTTATGGACCAAACTAACCCTCTTGCAGAGGTAACGCATAAGCGTCGTATCTCAGCATTAGGACCAGGTGGTTTATCAAGAGAGCGTGCAGGTTTTGAGGTTCGTGATGTTCACTATACACATTACGGTCGTCTTTGTACTATTGAAACACCGGAAGGGCCAAACATTGGTCTTATTTCATCTCTTACTGTTTATGCAAAAGTAAACAGCATGGGATTCATTGAAACTCCTTATCGTAAAGTTACAGATGGAGTTGTTGACATTGAGGACAACAACGTTACATACATCTCAGCTGAAGAAGAGGATGATAAGTTTATCGCACAAGCGAAAACAGATCTAGATGATAACAACCGTTTCATTGAGGAGTTTGTAAAAGTTCGTTATGAGGGTGACTTCCCGCTTAAAGCGCCGGAAGATATCCAATATATGGACGTTGCTCCTAACCAAATTGTATCTATTGCAGCATCTCTAATTCCTTTCTTGGAGCATGATGATGCCAACCGTGCATTGATGGGATCAAACATGCAGCGTCAAGCTGTGCCGTTATTGAGACCTGAGGCACCAATCGTAGGTACTGGACTTGAAAGAAACGTAGCTATTGATTCTCGTACTGTTGTTCTTGCAGAGAAAGACGGTGTTGTAGATACAGTAGATGCGAACTCTATCAATATGAGGTATGACCACACTGAAGATCAAAGACTAGCTAGTTTTGAGAATGAAGTGAAGTCACATACATTAGTGAAGTTCCGTAGAACGAACCAAGATACTTGTATGAACATGCGTCCTATCGTTAAGAAGGGACAACGTGTTGCTAAAGGTGATGTTCTTTCTGAAGGTTACTCTACTCAAAATGGTGAGTTAGCAATTGGTAAAAACTTGCTTGTAGCATTTATGCCTTGGCAAGGATATAACTTTGAGGATGCGATCGTAATCTCTGAGCGTGTAGTGCGTAATGATGTTTATACTTCGCTTCACATTGTTGAATATGAATTAGAAGTGCGTGACACTAAACGTGGAGAAGAAGAATTAACTTCTGAAATTCCTAACGTTGGTGAAGAAGCAGTTAAAAACCTTGACGAGAACGGTATTATCCGTGTAGGATCTCGTGTTCGTCCTGGTGATATATTAATTGGTAAGATTACTCCTAAAGGGGAATCTGATCCAACTCCAGAAGAAAAATTATTACGTGCTATCTTTGGTGACAAAGCTGGTGACGTAAAAGATGCTTCTTTAAAAGCATCGCCATCATTAATCGGTACTGTTATCGATACACGTTTATTTGCTCGTCCTAAAAAGGATAAAGATTTACGTGCTAAGGCTAAGAAAGAAGTTGAGTTATTGAAAAAACAATACTCACGCGACTTGAAAGGTCTTGAAAACAAAATGATGACGAAGTTGATTGAATTATTAGACGGTATGACTTGTGAAGGTGTACGTCATAAATTTGGTCAAGAAGTAATCAGTAAAGGAGTTGTTTTCAACGAAGCTAATATCGCTGAAAATATCTTCTCTGGTGATAACCCATTCCGTGATGATTCTAGTTATGCAGTAGCTGAGGAAGTAAACCTTATTGGTGACCTTATCTTAGATAACTGGACTGAAGATGTTCGCGTTAATGAGTTAGTACGTGATACTGTAAAGAATTATATCAATGCTCGTAACGAGGTAACTGGTTACTTTAAGCGTGATAGATTTACATTAGAAGTAGGTGACGAATTACCAACAGGTATCGTAAAACTTGCTAAAGTTTACATCGCTAAGCGTCGTAAATTGAAAGTAGGTGATAAGATGGCCGGTCGTCACGGTAACAAGGGTGTTGTTGCTAAGATTGTTCCTGAAGAGGATATGCCATACTTAGAAGATGGTACTCCTATGGATATCTGTCTTAACCCTCTTGGTGTACCTTCACGTATGAACATCGGTCAAATCTATGAAACTGTTCTAGGTTGGGCTGGTTTAAAAATGGGTAGAAAATATGCTACTCCTATTTTCGATGGTGCTTCTGAAGAAGAAGTAATCGCAGAATTGAAGGAAGCAGGTTTACCAGACTTCGGTCGTGCTCAATTATATGATGGTTTAACAGGTGATCCATTCCACCAGAGAGTTTCTGTTGGTGTAATGTACATGCTGAAACTAGGTCACTTAGTTGATGATAAGATGCACGCTCGTTCAATTGGACCTTACTCACTTATTACTCAACAACCGTTGGGTGGTAAAGCACAGTTTGGTGGTCAGCGTTTCGGTGAGATGGAAGTGTGGGCATTAGAGGCATTTGGTGCTGCTAATGTACTTCGTGAAATCTTAACTGTTAAGTCTGATGATGTTCAAGGACGTGCGAAAGCTTACGAAGCGATCGTTAAGGGCGATAACATGCCTAATCCAAATGTTCCAGAATCATTCAATGTTCTTGTGCACGAACTTCGTGGTCTTGCATTAGAGATTACATTGAAATAATTCTAGGTCTGAACAAGACTAAAAAGCCAAAATGTATATATGAAAAACCTGTGAAGTTCTCTTCACAGGTTTTTTCATATTCATTAAGTAGATAAATATAAAGAAGTAGTAAAAATCAGCTGTCATTTATTAAATTGCGTAGCATTTTTTGCCACAGATAAAGGTCAATGACAATAATACTGAATTACTGAACTCTACACGTTGAATAATTGTAGATAAATTAATTCTGAATACTATAAATATTAGAACAATGAATTTAAAAGATATTGCTGCTATTGCAGGTAAGCCAGGTTTATTTAAAGTGTTAAAACCATCACGTTCAGGTGTGATTGTTGAATCTTTAGAGGTAAAGCCTAAAAAAGCAATCGTAAATGCAAGTCAAAGAATCTCTATCTTAAAAGAGATTTCTATGTATGTTACAGGTCAAGCTGAAGAATCTGTAGCTTTAGAAGAAGTATTTGCTTCTGTAAAAGAAAAGCACGGATTAGCTCAATTAGATGTTGATACTAAAAGTGAAGAGTCTTTAGAGGACTTTATCTTCTCTGTATTACCAAATTGGGATGGCGATCGTATTTATACTTCTGACATTAAGAAATTAGTAACTTGGTACAACAAGTTAGTAGAGTTCTATCCTTCTGCATTAGAAGATGCAAAAGAAGAGGAATCTACAGAAGAAGCGGCTGAGTAATTTTCTCAAAAGTTTTATAAATGAAAAGGCGATGCAAGTTTTAATTTCTTGCATCGCCTTTTTATATTTTTAGAGACTAAATTATTTCCCTTTTTTAGTATTGAAATAATTTTCTAATTCATCTTTCGATAAAGCATTTAGCGTCATCTCTTTTGTAAGTCCTGCTTTACGTCCAACAAGTAATCCAAAGTGCATATCAGCATATCCTTCTACTGCATGAGCATCTGGATTTAAAGATAATTTTACTCCTTGATCTAGAGCATATTTTGCCCATCTCCAATCTAAATCTAATCTCCAAGGGCTAGAATTTATTTCAATAACAACATTATGTTTTGCACAAGCATCTATAACAGCTTTATGATCTATAGGGTAACCTTCTCTGCGAAGTAATAATCGACCAGTAGGATGTCCTAAAATCGTAGTAGCAGGATTTTCAATAGCTGTAATCAAGCGTTTTGTTGCTACTTCTTTTGTCATTGTTAAAGGAGAATGAATAGAAGCAACAATAAAGTCGAAGGTTGCTAAAACATCATCATCATAATCTAAACTACCATCAGATAGAATATCAGATTCTATACCTTTAAATACTTTAAAAGGAGCTAACTCTTTATTTAACTCATCAATTTCCTGATGTTGTTTTTGAATACGCTCAACTGATAACCCATTAGCATAAAAAGCAGTTTTTGAATGATCAGAAATTCCTAAATATTCATAGCCTTCATTTTTTAAAAATTCAGCCATTTCTCTTAAAGTATTTTGCCCATCAGAATAATCAGAGTGATTATGAAGACTGCCTCTTAAATCATGATCTTCTACCAAAGTTGGTATACCTTCTTTAAGAAATTGCTCATCAAAAATGCCTTCTCTTAATTCTGGAGGGAAAAATGGTAAACCTGCTTTTTCATAAATTTCTTTATAGGAAACAACATCTTCTTTTCTAAGAATATCATTCAAAGAAGGTGAGACATTATCTTTACTTAATTGTAAGTGAGCTGGTGTAGCACTATTCTTAAAAGATAATTTTATATATTCTTGAGGTGAAGCCACATAAATTTCAATTAGGCTACCCGTATCTTTAGTAGCTCCTCTTAAAGTAAGTGGAATAGATCTTTCCTCGTCTAAATCAATACTATCTAATTCAGATAATATACCTATTAATGCTTTTGTACTTTCAGTTTCAACTGTAAAACTCAGGGTATCTACAATCTCTCTATGGAGAGATAATTCACCAGATGTACAAGCTTTAAACCCTTTATCATTTAAAAAAGTCAAAATATTAAGAGCAATTACTTCAGCTTTAGCGTAATGTAATCGTTTTCTATTTTCCTGTAAAAAAATAACTTGTTGAAGTATTTTAGCTTCAGTTTTAGCAGCAAACCCTTTTAAGGTTTGTACCTTATTTTCTTCACAAGCAACTTTAAGTTTTTCTAAAGAATCAATCTCTAACTCTTTCCAGAGCGTAGCAATTTTTTTAGGTCCTACTCCACTTAATCCCATCATTTCTATAACACCTTCTGGAGTTTCTTCTTTCAATTCAGAAAGCTCCTTAAAAGTACCTGTTTCAAAAAGAAGTATTAATTTTCCTGCCATTGTTTTCGATAAACCAATCTCTACTAACTGATCAGCAGAAAGTTCAAAAAGTGGCGTACCTGCATTTTCCATACTTTGGATTGCAGAAGAATAGGCTCTTGTTTTAAAAGGATTTGCTCCATGTAACTCCATTAATGAAGTAACTAAACGGAACGTCTTTATTATATCTTTATTTGTCATGATATCTTTTTTCTTGGGAAGTTATAAAGTTAGAAGATTACTATTTCTTTCTGATTAATTTTTCAAAGAATCTAGGAAAGAATCTTTTGATGTAAACAGCGGCTTGTTCTCTAGGCCTGCCAATAACTACTTCACTTTTGCCTTTTGATACAGCAGAGAGTATATCTTTTACGGCTTTATCAACTGTTATACCGCCCTTTCCTTCATCTAAATGCCCTTGTGTTGATCCATCACCTTGAAGTGCATTCTTGGCTAAATCAGTTTTTACGTAGCCAGGAAGAATATTTGTAATTTGAATGTTATCTGTAAACAACTCTGCTCTTAAAGAATCAAAAAAGCCCATTAATGCATGTTTTGAAGCAGAGTATGCAGTCCTATCAGGTACTCCAAATTTACCTTGAACACTATTAATAGATACGATGATTGGGTCATCAGATTTTCTTAGAATTGGCAATAATGCTCTAGTTAAATAAACTGCACCCCAAAAGTTTACAGCAACTATTTGTTCAAAAGTACTTGTAGAGATATTCTCAAAATTGGAACGTTGACTAATACCTCCGACATGAAATATAATATCAATTTCTCCATAGAACTCATAAGCCAAATCGACTTTTTTATAGAGTACTTCTTTATGATCATTTAAATCAAGGGGTAGAATTTGGATAGGAAAATTAGCTCCTATTGTCTTTTTTACTTCTTCTAATTTTGAAGAATTTCTAGCAGATAAAATAAGTTTAGCCCCTTCTTTAGCTAAAGCAATTGCTAATGTTTTACCTATTCCTGAAGAAGCGCCTGTAATCCAACAAACTCTATTTTTGAACCTTGATTTTTTCATGATAAGACGAAAATACAACCAATTATTGATTCTGTTTTGAAGTGTTTACAAAAAGTAATACAAAGATCATAAGAATCAACGAATTAGAGATAGATATTAACTGTTATCAATCAAGAGATACTTGTATATTTGTATTCTTAAATTAAAAGAACGGAGAATTTTTAATTGAAACACAATGTCAGTCCATAAACAAAATATAAAGAAGGTTACTACACATCAATTATCAGCAATGAAAGAGCGCGGCGAGAAAATTTCTATGCTTACTGCTTATGACTATTCAATGGCTAAGATATTAGATGGTGCAGGTATTGACGTTCTTCTTGTTGGTGATTCGGCTTCTAATGTGATGGCAGGTAACGAAACTACATTGCCAATTACTTTGGACCATATGATTTATCATGCCTCATCAGTTGTAAAAGCAGTTGATAGAGCATTAGTAGTTGTAGATATTCCTTTTGGTAGCTACCAAGGTAGTTCATCTGAGGCGTTACGTTCTGCAATTAGAATTATGAAAGAATCTGGCGGACATGCTGTTAAAGTAGAAGGTGGTGAAGAGATAAAAGAATCTGTTGAGCGTATTCTTTCTGCTGGTGTTCCTGTAATGGGCCATTTAGGTTTAACACCACAATCAATTTATAAATTTGGTACATATACAGTACGAGCAAAAGAGGAAGAAGAAGCAAATAAATTAATTGCTGATGCTAAACTTTTAGAAAAGTTAGGATGCTTTGCTTTAGTACTAGAAAAAATACCTTCGACACTTGCTGAGCGAGTTGCAAAAGAATTAACAATTCCGGTAATAGGAATTGGAGCGGGTGCAGGGGTAGATGGACAAGTATTAGTTGTACATGATATGTTGGGAATTACTCAGGATTTTAAACCTCGTTTCTTAAGACGATATGCAGATATTGGAAGTATGATGACAGAAGCTGTTCATCATTATATTTCTGATGTAAAATCTAAAGATTTCCCGAACGAGAAAGAATGTTACTAAATAATTAGTGTGTGATGAAGCACATAAATTATTAATAAAAAGAAAACTATGAATTTAGATCAATCTCAGATTATCTATGAAGACAATCATTTAGTGGTTGTAAATAAAGCTCCTGGTATATTGGTTCAGGGTGATGAGACAGGTGATGAAACATTAACCGACATCGTGAAACAATATGTAAAGGAAAAATATAATAAGCCAGGTGCTGTATTTTTAGCTCCTGTACATAGATTGGACCGTCCTGTTAGTGGTGTTGTTGTGTTTGCAAGAACATCTAAAGCTGCTGAAAGAATGGCTAAAATATTCCATGATCATAAGATTACTAAAACTTATATGGCTTTAGTAGAAAAACGCCCTCAAAAAGACGCGGATACTCTGATCAATTGGATGAAAAAAGACGAGAAAAAGAACCGTTCTCATGTTTATCAATCAGAAAAGAAAGGTGGTAAATATGTAGAAACTCATTACCAAGTTCTTGGTAGAGTTGGTGATAATTATTGTTTAGAAGTAACACCTAAAACAGGTCGTTCTCATCAGATTCGTGCACAATTAGGAAACATTGCAGCACCAATTAAAGGTGATATGAAATACGGTAGTAAGAAGCAAATCTTAAAAGGTAAAATGATTTTCTTGCATGCAAGACAATTACAATTTGAACACCCTATTAAGAAAGAACCAATGCGTTTTACTGCAAGGCTTCCTGAACACGATATTTGGAGAAACTTTACAGAGATGTCTTCTTCTATTTAATAGTTAGAAAAAGAAAGATATCAACAAATCCCTATTGTCATTTATTGATAATAGGGATTTTATTTTTGTAAATTTCTATAAATAAAAAGTTATCAACACAATGACTGTGAATAACTTTGTTCCACGTGGAATATTCATTAAAAATTGAAGAATTCCAATAGTAATGTTGATAACTATCTAAAACGATCATTGTATTTTGACTTATTAGATGAATAAAAGTTATCAACAGCTTATTTTGTGTTGATAACCTTTATAACTTCTCCATAATCAACTTTTAAATCAAAGATTTTACCTAATGGGTATTTATTAAAATGTTGATGAAAAATGCGTAATACAGTAGCGTGAGTGATGATTACAACTTTATCAACATCATACTTTATAAGTTCTTCAATAAAACTAATTACCCTTTCATTAATATCTTTTAGAGCTTCTCCATTAGGTGGTTTTTGATTAATAAAATCATTTCCCCATTTATCTAATTGATTTCTAGGTATATCATTCCAGGCTATTAATTCCCAATCACCAAAATTACATTCAAGAAGCCTATTATCTGTTGAATACTGTGTTGATAACTTTTCTGCAAGTAGTGTACATCTTCTTAATGGAGATGAAAAGACAATATCAACATCTGTTGGTAACTTAGTAAGTACAGTGGTAATATCCTTTTTAAAAGTACTTGCTAATTCAACATTACTTTGTCCATAACAGATGCCTTTTTTAATAGCAACTTTGGTATGACGAGCTATATAAATTTCCATGAGATAATTAATAAGAGATAAATTAAAACCTCAGTTAATTGTTGTGTTGCACCAAGACAATCGCCAGTATACCCTCCTATTTTATTTTTAAAATAAATACCTAAATAGCTTGTGAAAATTAGTACTACTGGAATTATTGAGAATAATATAATATGTTGAAAAAATAGAAATGGAATTAAGGCTATTAACCCTCCAAATAGTATAGGAGATAATTTAAATTTTGTAATAGCAATTGGTTTAGATTTACTAGTATCTATATCTTGAACGTATGGTAAAAAGTCGACTAATAGAGAAGTCATAAAACGACTTAAGGTGTGTGCCGAAATAATACTTATTATTAAAAAATCATCACTAATGTGTTGAAGATTAATTAAAAGTTCAAATTTGAGTCCTAGAATAATAATTAAAGCAATAGTTCCATATGTGCCTATGCGACTATCCTTCATTATTGTAAGAATCTTCTCTTTTGTATAACCTCCTCCAAAAGCATCAAAAGTATCAGCTAAACCGTCCTCATGGAAGGCTCCGGTTATCCAAATACTTGAAATTATTGAAAAAATTATTGAAATTTCGGAGCTCAAGAAATACCTTAAACCTTGATATGCACATGCAGAAATTAACCCTACAATTAAACCAATGAAAGGGAAGTATTTTCTTGATTTTTGTAAGTATTCTTCTTCAAAAGGAACCCATTTTGGTATGGGTATTCTAGTGAAAAATTGTAATGCAGTAAAGAATAAATAGAGTTCTTTTTTCATTACTTATTACTCACATTAGCAGATGAAAAGCTAGCCATTTCATTCATAAAATTTACAGCACTTTGGATAATTGGAAAAGCCATAGCAGCTCCAGTTCCTTCGCCTAATCGCATTCCCAAATGTAATAATGGATTAGCATCTAATTTTTGAAGTAAAAGTGTATGTCCTTTTTCATCAGATACATGACTAAAAATTGCGTTTTTCTGAATATCTGGGTTTAAAGCCTTTGCTAAAGCATATGCTGTCGTTACTATAAATCCATCAACTATAATCATCTTTTTAAGAGAAGCAGCTTCTAACATTGCAGCTGCAATCATACATATTTCAAATCCTCCAAAAGCACTTATTATACCTATGGCTGAAGTGATATCACCATGCTTTTCTTTTACTTGTTCGAGTATGTTATATTTCTTTTTAAATCCTTCAAGATCAACACCAGTACCTTTACCAATACATTCATCTAATCTTAGCTTATAAAGAGCACTCATTATTAAAGTAGCTGATGATGTATTACCAATACCCATCTCTCCAAAGCCAATAATATCAGCATCTTTAATAGCATCACTATTAATAATCTCTTTAGCTTTATCAAAACACATAGCAATTTCACCCGATGATAATGCAGGCTCATGAAGCATATTTTGAGTTCCTTTACCAACTTTAGCATTAATTAAATCAGTCGCATTTTCAAAATCGTGATTAACACCTGCGTCAACAATTTTTAATTGAATATTATGCTGTTTTGCAAAAACATTTATTGCAGCTCCTCCATTTAAAAAATTATGGACCATCTGGAAAGTTACTTCTTGTGGATAAGCACTTACTCCTTCTTTTGCAAGACCATGGTCTGCTGCGAATACAATTATTGTTGGCTTATGTAGTGTTGGAGATGTTGTATTTTGAACTAGACATATTTTCTTTGCTAATTCTTCTAGTTCTCCTAATGCTCCAATTGGTTTTGTTTTTAAATCTATTTTCTGTTGAATATCTGAAGTCAAGCTCATAGTTTGTTATCAAGTTTTTGTTAAGTAATTACACAAAAGTACAATAAAAAGTAGAAAAGCCTTTCAAATAAGTTCTCTATATTATTCTAAATAATAGACTTATGATTTTATAATTTATGTAGAATTAATTAAGTTGATTTTATAACCGTAAACACATAAACATATGAAATCAATTCAACCGTCTGAGGTAACTACAGCAGAGATGCACTCCTACCTGCTTAATTCTATTGCACCAAGACCTATTGCATTTGTTAGTACGATAGATAAAAACAATATTGTTAATCTGAGTCCCTATAGTTGCTTTAATTTTTTTGGAGCAAACCCACCTATTTTAATTTTTTCACCAACTAAGAGTGTAAGAGATAATGTAGAAAAACACACTTTAGAAAATATACGAGAGACAAAAGAGTGTACCGTTAATATTGTTTCTTATGAAATTGTGGAACAGATGTCTTTATCAAGTACTGCCTATGATAAAGGGGTAAATGAATTTATAAAATCGGGGTTATCAGAATTAAAATCTGAGCTTGTAAAACCACCAAGGGTAAAAGAGTCTCCTGTTCAATTTGAATGTATCTTAAAAGAAATTATCCCAATGGGTAATGAAGGTGGATCGGGTAATTTAGTAATCTGCGAGGTTATAAAAATGCATATGGATGAAAGTGCCTTAGATGAAAAAGGAATGATTGATTCTACAAAGCTAAACTTAATGGGTAGAATGGGAGGAAATATGTATGTTAAAGCTTCTGGAAATGCATTACTTTCTGTTCAGAAACCAACAAGAAATAAAGGAATAGGTATTGATAAATTACCTTTACATATTATCGAAAGTGATATTCTAACGGGTAATCATTTGGCGAAATTAGCAAATATAGAAAAGCTACCAATTGATATAGATTTCAAAAATATTGAAGTGCCTATTACTTCTTCAAGAGAAGAAAACCATTTACTAGCAGCAAGATTATTAGATAAAGGATTGTTGCTAGAAGCATGGAAACTGCTTTTGTTATAAAATAAAAGAGGTTGACTTTCGAAAAAATCAACCTCTTTAAAATAAATATCTTGTAATGATTACTTCCAACCTTCATTTAAGAAGTCGTGGAAAGTATCACCTCTTAATCCTAAACGGATAGTTTCTAAAGGAATAACTTCTCTAGGAGCAATATTACCTAAGTTTACATTAGTACCAATTAACTTGATAAACCAAACTTGTTGCGCTTTTTGAGGAGCTTCCCAAATTATATTTTCGTAAGGAATTTGAGTTAAAATTTCTTCAACTAAACCAGATCTTACTTCTCCAGAAGAACGGAATAAACCAACATTACCACCTTCACGAGCTTCGCCAATAACTTTCCAAGCACCAGCATCTAATTCGTTACGCATTAATTCAATCCATTTATATGGAGGAATAATTTTCGTTTCGTCTTTAGATCCAACTTCAGAAAGTACAGTAACTTGTTTTGATAATCTATTGATGTATTCACACTTTACATCGTGAGCCATATCCATAGAACCATCAGATACTTCAGCATATTCTAAACCGAATTTATCTAAAACTCTTAAGTAGTCTTCGAATTGATTACGAATTACGAAAGCTTCGAATAAAGTACCACCAAGATAAACGTTGATACCTGCTTCTTTGTAAAGATTAATTTTTTCTTGAAGTTGAGGAAACACATAAGATGTAGCCCAACCCAATTTTACTATATCAGTGTAATCTCCTGAAGTTTCAAGAATATCTTCTACTTCACGTAAAGACATTCCTTTGTCCATAGCCATAGTTAGCCCTTTATTTCTAGGCTTAGCACTTCTTTCAGGTAGATTATTTAAAACGTAATTCATCATCTGACGATTTGTAACAAAAAAATCGACTATTACTTTTTAAGTCGATACATTTTTAGTGTGGTTTATAATTGTATGCTAGGCATAGTTATAAGCCGATGCGCAATTTCGTAAATGTGAATGTGTTATGACGTATAATTGTGTTAAAAAATTAAAATATTAATTCTAATTAGGAATAAATATCATTTAAACTTCTGAATTGCTGCCTCTAGGATTTTTTTTACGGTAGAATTTGGAATAAAATCGACTAATTCTTGATGTGCATCATAATTTAGCTTCAGTCCTTTTTCAATATGTTTGTAGGCATCTTTTAATTTTCCTCTTAATAAAAGGTAGGCTGATAGTCTATAATGTAAAGAGTGATTTTCGGGTAAATGATTTAAACCTTCTAAAATTATATTCGATGCTTCTGTTAACTCATTCTCTGAATTATATACTTCGGACCAATCTAACCATAAGTTTACATTCTTAGGATTGATTTCACTTCCTTCTTTAAATGCTTCTAAACCAGAAGCTATATTCCCTAACTGACATTCTGCTCTAGCTAATGAATACCAATATTCGTCATAAAACTTATTTAGCTTTACAGCCTTACTTAAATAATGTGTTGCCTGAAGGTAGTTACCTAATTTTCTATGGTTTTCTCCTACACCAAACCAAGCTTCATCGTAATATTCATCTACCTCAATGGCTTTTTTAAAATAACGAATTCCAACATTAAAATCATCCATTAATTCTGCAGATGCCCCTAAATGACAATATAATTCTGCAGTAGGTGATTCTGTATATTGAAGTGCTTCAAGATACATTCTAAATGATTCTGGATACTGCTTTAAGTTCATAAAGCAATGCCCCATTTGCATGTATGCTAGATCAAATTTATCGTTTATCAGAGTAGCATATTCTAATGCCGCTAATGCTTTAGAGTAATTTTTTGTCTGACTATAAAAGATACCCATATTGTACCATGCATCAGCAGAATAGGGATCGTTATCAATAAATTCTTGTAAGAAGTTACTAATATCTAATAACTTATCAGTTTGGCTTCCGCAGTCAATAAGTTCATAAATGGCATCTTCATGAGTAAGATCACTTTCAATTGCTCTTTTGTAAGCGAGTGTAGCTTTCTCAAAATCATTAATTGATTGGAGTGTAATACCAATATTATAAAACACATCGGCAGGATTTTCGGCTACAGGTAAAGCTTGCTCAAAACTAGCAATTGCTAAATCTGTTTCTCCTAAAATAGAATGTAAATTACCTTTATGAAATAAAACTTGAAAGTCTGTTGGTGCAATTTTCTCAGCATTATTAATTGCAGTAAAAGCTTCTTTAAACTGACCAGAATAGGCTAGAATACGTGCTTTTAAAACTAGAACTGATGTAGAAAAAGGATATACTTGTTGTGCATTCTCACATACATTTAATGCTTGTGGAATTTTAAAATTGATAAAATAGTGTTCTATAATGTCTTCAAAGGTACTTAAATCAAAAAACTCGATTCTCCCCTCTTTTTCCATCAACTCGTATTTCTCAATCGCTTTTTTTATATCACTTTGACTATCTGACATTTTGAAGATTTTGTTAATCAATACCGTACCTCAGTACAGTTTATAAGTTGTATAATATCGGAATAAATACCATTTGGTGCTGTTAATAGCCAATTTATTCCACTAATTATAAAAGAATCATTTTTAAATTAAAGTGATTCTTTTACCCATTTCATTGTATCGTTTAACGATATAAACGGGATTTTGATTTGTTCTTGAGCCTTTTTATTATCATACTCATACCTTGAGAAAAGCGATTTTATTAGGTCTTTTGATAGTTGACTCGATTTCCCGGTAAATACTGAAAATATTTTCTCAGCATAATAAATAAAATTGACTGAAGTCTTTGATATTTTTTTAGAAGGAGCTTCTACATTTAAACCATTACTTATAGTCTCTAAAGCAAGTTTAAATGGAATATTAGAAGCATTTAAAATAAATCGTTCTCCAGATATAGGTAACTCAATAGCTTTAATAACTGCCGCTGTAACATCTCTTACATCTACAGAACTAAAAAGCCCGGAAGGATAGTATTTTACGCCTTTTTGTATTGTTTTAAATATAGTGAGACTACTTCTATCCCAATTACCTACTCCTAAAATTACAGATGGATTTAAAACTACAATATCTAATCCTTCTCTGTAACCTCGCCAAACTTCTTGTTCAGCATTATATTTTGAAATAGCATAGGCTGACATTCCTTTGTCACCTGTCCATTTTGAGTTTTCATTAATAAAATTACCGTATTCAGGTACTCCTAAAGCAGCAATTGAGCTTATGTGAATAAACTTTTTGATACCTGCTTGCAACGAAATATTTACAAGGTTTGCAGTACCATTTACATTTACAGCTCTAAGTTCATCTAAAGTTGTATTAAAAGAAACAATAGATGCTGTATGAATCACGTAATCTATTTCTTTGAGTTCTTCTAAAAGTGAGTTAGGATCGAGAATATCTATATCTACCCAAGTCACCAACTTACTGTCATCACCTAAAAATGATTTATCGTTACGTTTACCATTTAAGGCAATTACATGAGCTCCTTTTTGTAAGATACTTTTTAGAATATATCCTCCTACAAAACCTGTTGCTCCAGTTATAAATACTTTTTTTCCTTCTAGTAACAATGGAATTTACTTTTGAGGTACTTTAATAATAAGATTATTCTGTAAAGGTAAACCAAGTGCTTTATTATAGTACGACAATGTGCGTACTTTTTTTAACCAATCTAAATGTTTTGCCTTGTGACAATCACTACCTATAAAATCAACTAATTGATCATTAATAAGGTTTTGAGCTATTTCTTTTGCTTTAGATGAATAATACCCTGCTAACGATAAAGCATTCACTTGTAAAAGTGCTCCTAAGTTCTTCCAACGTTTAATTTCATTGTAATTACCATAGACATACGTATAACGTTCTGGATGAGCAATTACTGGTTTATATCCTTTTGAAATACACAAAAAGATTACTTCATCTATAAAGAAACAAGAATTTATAAAAGATGTTTCTAGTAAAATATAATTATCGCCAAAAGTAAGAAGTGGTTCATTACTCTTTAATTTCTTCAGAAAGCCTTCGTCTAAATAATATTCAGCAGCAGCAGTTAAATGAACATCAATATTTTGTTTTTCAACTTCTGCTTGAACTAACGCTAATTTTTCTAAAATGATTTCTGGAGTGTTTTTATAAAAATCACTCATTACGTGAGGAGTAGCAACTAGGTTTTTATACCCCATTTCTACTAGTCCTTTAATAATATCAATAGACTCTTCTAGAGATTGTGCACCATCATCAATATTAGGTAAAAAGTGGGCGTGCATATCACTTGTAATCTGAGGACCTAAAGGCTCAGATACAGCTACCTCTTTTTTATTTTTTTTGAATAAATTAGTAAACCACTTCATGATGGATGCTCTTGTTTAAAAATCATTGTTAGCTTACAAAAGTACGAAGACTAAGTATAAACATATACTTATGTACGTTATAAAACCCAAATGTGTTTTTACTTATTTTTAAATAGCTTTTTCCAAAATGGCTTTTTCTTCTCATCGAAGTAGGCTAAGTCTCCTTCTGTCATATCAGATTCGTATCCGTAGGTATATCCATAGCCAAAACCATCAGCACTATAAGACATTGTACCATAGCCATAGCCATAACCACCATAACTTCTTCTGTCTGGAACTGAATTAAGAATAATTGAGATATTTGGAAACTTACTAGATTTGTAAAGGTTGTTTGCGTTATCGATAAAAGAGACTTTAGAATAATCTGCTCTTACAACATAAATAGGGTTAGTTACATGACGCATAATTATCATTCCATCTGTAACTAAACCTACAGGAGGTGAATCTAACATGACCACATCGTACTCCTCTTTTAATTTTGCCAAGAAATTGATAAAGTTCTTAGACATGACCAATTCTGATGGGTTTGGAGGAATAGGACCTGCACTAATATATTTTAAAGTAGGTATATCAGTATCTTGTAAGCATTCTTCAATAGTAGTTTGCCCAATAAGAATTGATGAAGCTCCTTTAATATTACTACCTCCAAATGCTAAATGAACTTTTGGTTTTCGTAGATCGAGGTCTACCATTATTACTTTTTTGTCTGACATAGCAATAATACCAGCAAGGTTAGAGGCAATAAATGTTTTCCCTTCTCCACTAATGGTAGAAGTAACAGAAATTACACGAGCATCTTTACTATTTTCTGCATCAAAACTATCTGAAACCATGAAATCTAAGTTAGTTCTGACAGATCTAAAAGCTTCACTCATTGTAGATTTTGGATCTGCAGAAACAACTAATCTAGAGACAGCCATTTCCTCTTTCTGATATTTTGGAATTAGTCCTAAAATTGGCATTCCTGTTCTGCGCTCCAGATGCTTAATACCACTAATTTTATCCATTCTGATGTATACAATAACAAGCATTATAACAGAGATGAATAGACCAATAGCCATGCTTATAGCTACCGCAATAAACTTTTTTGGAGCAATAGGAATCTTACTTGCGTAAGCCTCATTAATTACGGCAGAACTTTCTATTGTACTAGCTTGTGCCATACTTACCTCAATCATTTTATTGGTAAGCAGATCATAAATACTAGTATAAATTTCAACTCTTTTTTCAATCTTTTTAAGATCAGGATCTCCTCCAATATTTTTATAAAAGACAGTTTTTAATTTTGAGATTTCTCTTTGAAGATCTCTAATATTACCGTCTAAAAATTCTTCTGCGAATTTAATAGATTCAGCCACCTCATAACGTAGCTTTTTATAAAGTTCTAGTTTAGCATTACTAGCAATTGTATTTGATGTATAAGAGTCTTTAATTCTTAAAGCTTCAGTTTCTAATTTTGCAAGCTCATCTAGACTAGAAGAAATACTACCATCTGTAAGAATAGTAGCATAAGCTTGTATGTAAACTATACTACTATCGGCTTCAAGAAAGTGTCTTAATTTTTGGTATTTCTTCTTTTCATTTTTAAGTGAAGATAAAGACTTCTCTAATTCTTGAATATTGCCTACAATAGGTCCGGCTTCCATATAAGAAGATAAATCTTTACCATAGCTTATTGCTCTCATCTTTTTTTCTTGAAGTGCTAGAGAGTCTTTTGTTGTATCAATTTGTTTAAATAGATAAGTTAAAGCTCTTTCGTAAACTAAAGCTTTACTCTCTCTAGATAACTGACTGTAGGCTGTATTTATAGCTTTTAGCACGGCTACTGCTTTTTCTCTATTTGCTGCTTTAAAAGAAATTTGGATTGTATTTGCTTTTGGATCGAATATTAAAACACTAATATTTTTTCGAATAAAATTAGTGATACTTGACTTTGAATTAAACTGAAAGGAATATTTATTATTATCAACATTTGGAGATTTACTTCTAATGATAATAGGGCGTCCACCTAAAGAGAATCTTTGCCCAGATTTCCCTGCAATTTCTATTTGTTGTTCACCAATTTTATAGGTGATAATAAAATCTTTACCTCCATTACTAAATTCTAAAAAGAAAGGTAAATCCTTTAAAGTAGGTTGAACATTATTGGGGTATTCAAAGGTAAAAGGAACTGCATCTCCAAATAATTCTGAATCTCTTACATCTCCAACAGATTGATAAGTAACTGTTAGATCAATTAAAGAATCAATAACACGGTTATATGTAACACCAGAAGTAATTAGAGCCATCTCACTTTCTAGTTTACCATCATTCAAGGAGTTGTTCATGATACCAAATTTCTCAGCAAAATCTTGAGAAGAAGAGGTTAACTTAATTTGATTAAGTGTGCTTGCTTCATAGATTCTAGGTGTCCATCTTATATAGAGGAATGCGCATATACCTGCCATCATTAAAATGAGAATAACCCAGATAAACTTTTTCTTGATTACAAATTCAAGTTTATCAAAATCTATATTATTAGAAAGGTTATCGCCTTCATTATTGAGGTCGTCCCATTCTTTATCAAAATCTGTCATAAACGGAAGCTTTTAAACTTTCACTATTAATTTGTGGCAATTTGTTGAACTAGCAAGTAAAGTGATACAACACTTGATACTACACTTACCAATAACGTTAAATCTTGAAGATTACGTGTATCAGATTTTCTTCTTGGTTCAAGATAAATCACATCATTTGGCATTACATTGATATTTGCTTTAGCAAGACCTTGAATTGTACTTAAATCAACAATTTGTACTGATGGTTTATTAAACCCATACTTAGGGTCAGGTCTAATCATACGAATATTTGTTGCCATAATATCGTTTTGAACAGGTACACCATTATTTTTTGCTGTTGCAGCAGCTCCTTGTGAAGCTAATGCAATAACATCTAATAAAGTCATGTGTTCTGTTCTTAATGGTATAATTTCAGCCCCAGTTGCTCCCATTACAATTACACGTTTATTTGTGTATTGAGTGGCTACATAAGGATCTAAATAGAATTTACTATATGCTTTTGCTAATGTGATATTTGCTTGTTCTAATGTTTGTCCAACTAAATTGATATTTCCTACTAGAGGTAAGTTTACAGAACTATCAGATTTTACAAGGTATTTTTTAGGTTCATCACCATTTTCTCTAATAGGAGCATTCATGGCACTATTAGGGTTCTCAATCATCCCATTATTACCTGCATTTCCAGAAGAAGAATTTCTTCTTGATGATGCAATTTGAGAAGGTTGTAAATAATCTCCGTTAGGGTCTACTACTTTTTCTCCATCGTTTGTAAAAACAGACATTGCGATAAAGTCATCTACCTCAATGGTGTAGTTATTCATTGCGGAATTTTCTGCATTTAAAAATGCATCTTCATTAATACTCTCGTCTGTTTTAAATAGAATACTCTTACGTATAGAGCAAGATGATAAAGCAACCAAAAGTAGTAAAAGAGTATATATATAATGTTTGTATTTCATGTTTCGAATTATCACAAAGCATTTATCAATTTAGCGAAAGAGTTTTTGATAAAACTTATAAAAAAATTAGATGGAAAATCTTTACTTTCCATTGGGGTTCCTAATCTAACAAAAGTAATAAAAAAGGCCTACTCTCTGATCATAAATCAAAGAGTAGGCCTTAACTATTTTATAAAAAACTTATTTCTTGAATGATTTTACACCATTATCTAAGAATTCGATAAAGTTTTCAACATTTAAATCATATGCTTTGGCAGGGATCATTTTCTCTCCATCACTATCTAATAGGCAATAATAAGGTTGAGCATTGCTATTAAATTTAGTAATCTGAAAATCGAAGTTTTTCGCCCCAATTGTTTTCTTAACATTACCATCAAAAGTTGACGTTATCCACTCACTTTTTGGAAGCTTAGTTGGATCATCTACATATAATGCCAAAATGATATAATCTTCTTTTAATCTTTGAAGAACTCTAGGGTCTGACCATACGTTATCTTCCATTTTTCTACAGTTTGCACAACCATGTCCTGTAAAATCTAAAAAGATAGGTTTACCAAATTTCTTAGATGCAGCTACTGCTTGATTATAATTAAAGTATCCTTTTAAACCGTGTGGTAAATGGAATATATCTCCATATTTTACTGGGTATAGCATCTCATTTTGTTCACCATTTGATATAGATGCATTTTCGACTTCTTGTCTTACTATAGCGTTAATATCAAATGTGTGGTGTGTTTGAGGTGGTAAAATACCTGACAACATTTTTAATGGAGCTCCAAATAATCCTGGAATCAAATAAAATACAAAAGAGAATACAATTGTTGCTAAAATAAGTCTTGGAGGACTAACTGTATCCATTGGAGAATCGTGTGGTAAACGAATTTTACCTAATAAATACAATCCTAGCATAATTGATATTGCAATCCAGATAGCAACCATAATATCTTTATCCAAGATACCCCAATGGTATACTAAATCTACTGTTGATAAAAATTTGAATGCTAAGGCTAATTCAACAAAACCTAAAACAACTTTTACGGAGTTTAACCATCCACCAGATTTTGGTAAATTCTTCATTAAACCAGGAAATAAAGCAAAAATTGTAAATGGTAGTGCAAATGCTGATGCAAAAGCTAACATACCAAAAATAGGTTTAAGATATGCTCCACCTACAGACTCAATTAGAATTGTTCCAACGATTGGCCCTGTACATGAGAAAGAAACCAATACTAGTGTAAATGCCATAAAAAAGACAGAGAAGAAACCTCCTTTATCAGACTTCTGATCAACATTGTTTACTAATGAACTAGGCATTGTAATCTCGAACATGCCAAAAAATGACATAGCGAAAATGATGAATATTGTAAAGAAAAGGATGTTTGGAATCCAGTGAGTACTAATTGCATTTGCAACACTAGGATCGCCAGCGAGAGGTGCTAATACAACACCAAACAAACCATAAATACCTACTATACTTAAACCATAAAATAATGCTTTTGCTTTTCCTCCACTCTGATTAGTAAAAAATGATACTGTAAGAGGAATCATTGGGAATACACACGGCGTAAAAATAGCAGCTAAACCAAAAATGAACGCTGAGATCATAAAACCCCAGATACTTTCATCTTCTGCAGGTTGTCCGCTAGAACTAACAGCTTTTAGTTCTTCTGTATTTTTAGTTTCAGTAACAGAACTAATACTAGAAACTTTAGCTTCTTTATTCCCTAGAACAAATTCTTTACCTAAAGGGATACATTGTCCTGTTTCATCAGAACAACTTTGTCCCGAAATATCTACTTCAATTTTGAAATCATCTTTTAAGATTTTGATTTTTTGAGTAAACTCACCATGTTTTTTGAAGTAAGTAACATCTCCTTCCCAAAGTTCATCATATTTCTTTTTAGGGTTGATAGGTGTAAACTCTCCTGCTATTTGATAAGTGTTATTAGGCTTGTACTCAACTTCAGTTAACATTGGTCCTAAATCTGGATCAAAATCTGAAGAGTATAAATACCATCCATCTTTAATTGTTGCATGGTATGAAATTTCAATAACATCTCCGGCTTTGGCATCTTGATTAGATAACTCCGCATTCCATGTTACTGGGTTAATTAATTGAGCATTTATTGATGACAGGGTCATTAATAAAAACATCAAAGTTAGGCTGATTGATTTAGTAATTTTATACATTATTTATGATTGATATAATAATTAGAAGTCACTATTTACTACTTAAAGTAACTTTAATCTGTGAGGCAGATCACATTTAGAATTAAAAGTGATCAATTATACTAATTATTATGATGATTAGAGTGTTTCTTCTCTTAGTACAGATCTAAACTGATTGACTTTTTCTCCGAATTTCTCTTTTAAGGTAGCGTGTAATTCGGCTTCATGTGAACGCATAAATTTATCTGCGGAAGACAAATTCTCTACATCTAACATTAATGCAAAGTTAGTACCTTGATTCTCGGCTTTTTCAGAGAGAAGTTTCATTAATTTATAACCTTGAAAACATTCCGTTTTCATCACTTCAGGGATAAAGAAGGCCTTCATCCATTCTTTCCAAGAAGATAACATTTCGTCTTCAACGTGGAATGATATATTATATAAGATCATGTAATTTTTTATTTTTTTGCAAAATACACACTCTACTAGAAATCAACTATTTTTCGTTTCTTATTTTAAAGGATAAATTAAAATAAGGCTTCTACTATCAAAATTCTATTTATATGAAATATGATAATATTGTAAATATCAATCATTAAAATTGAATTTTAATTGGATATATTTCCTTTTTAGTTGGTTTTATTTCCTTAGCATAAATTACTACGTATTTATTTACGCACAAGTATTGCACTTATTAATAGATATATAAAATATATAGAGTATAAATGATATTGTAAAAGATAAATGCATATTAATAGTTGATATTTAGGTAGTTAACTTAACTACGTAAATATTTACGCTTACATCTTTACTATCTAGTTGATGAAAATACTTACATAAATTATTAAAGAATAGATCATGGGTAATTTGGAATAATAAGAATAGATATTTTTACTCTTCCAAGAAGTTGAGTAGGTACTTCGCTGTTTATTACTATCTAATAAACACTTTACAAAAAAGTTCCAATAAGTAATTATAAAGTAATTTTTCAAATAATTATTTTGAATATACTGCTTTACTATAAAATTAGTACATGTCCTCACAAACGATCCTGTCTTTAAAACGTTGTAGGTAGTATCTATGAAACCTAATTATTTCACAACATATACTACAATACCATTATTAAAGCTAAAGATTTGGACAGAAATTCAGACCTTTGCAATTAATGAGTATCAATTAAAAGGATTAGTTGAAAGTTTTGAACAAGACTTACACGATCTTATTAATAGTGCTCGTTCGGGTCTTAAAAATGATAATCAGCAATGTATTTTTGAGGCTATGCATACTTTAAAAGGTATTGCAGGAACTTTAGGAGCTACTCGTTTACATAAAATGGCTCAAGGTGCTGAAAAATTAAGTATCAAACGACTTCAAGAGAAGAGAATTATTGATCAAATAGAACAATGTGGTAACGCTTCTCTAAAAGCAATGAATAGTAGTAGTGAATAAACAATTACAAAAAGAAAGAAATGCTGCCTTAATAAAAGCCGAAGCCAAACGCTTGGGCTTTTCTGAATGTGGTATAGCCAAGGCTGGTTTTTTAGAGGAAGAAGCAGACCCTTTAGAGAAATGGCTTAAAAATAACATGCATGGAGAAATGGGCTATATGGCGAATCATTTTGACAAGCGATTAGATCCTACCAAACTAGTTGAAGGAGCAAAATCTGTGGTAATGCTTTCTTATAACTACTATCCCGAAAAAGATTTAGGACAAGAAGGTAATTATAAGATTGCTAAATATGCTTATGGAGAAGATTACCATTATGTAATAAAACATAAGTTGAAAGATCTTGTTAAATTTATTAATGCTGAAATTGGAGAAGTAGATGGACGTGTTTTTGTAGATTCAGCTCCTGTAATGGAAAGGGCTTGGGCAAAAAAAGCAGGTTTAGGTTGGGTAGGAAAACATAGTTTATTACTTAACCGACAAATGGGCAGTTTCTTTTTCCTTGCAGAACTAATAATTGATCTTGATCTAGAAGCAGATCCTCCTGTTAAAGACTTTTGTGGAACATGTACAAGGTGTATAGATGCTTGCCCTACTGAGGCAATCCCAGAAAAGGGTGTTGTAGATGGTAGTAAATGTATATCATACCTAACGATTGAATTGAAAGATCAAATTCCAACACAGTTCGAAGGTAAAATGAATGATTGGATTTTTGGTTGTGATATTTGCCAAGATGTGTGTCCATGGAATCGGTTTTCTTCTTCACATTCTACCAATGCATTTAATCCTCATGAAGAATTGGGTAATGTAAATAAGAAAGAGTGGGAAGAATTAACAGAGGATGTCTTTAAAGAGCTATTTAGAAAATCTGCAATTAAGAGAACAAAATATGCTGGGCTAATGCGAAATATTTCTTTCGCAAAAAAAAAGTGATTATCTAAATAATCACTTTTTAGTTTATAAGTTCTGTAACTTTATATTAGCCAACTAAAGAATATGAGCTAATATGTTTATTACATTCGTTTTGTATTAAAAATGCATAATTTGGGAAAGTTGATTTACTCCATGATCTTAATGATAAAACTTCATTGATCGAGAGAATCCCCAAAGACTTGCGTAATTCTTTTAAGAATAGGTGACGATCGAACGAAACTTTCTTTAGAATTATTTTTGAATATTCAAGCATGATCGGGTTTTTTGTTACTTGGTTGTTTGGTTATATAAAATATATAGTTGTCATCAATTATATTTCCTATGTTCGTTAACGTGAATATAGTGTAAAAGTTACATTTTTAGTAATTATTCTTTAATTTTTTATTTTTTTCACATTTTTTGTAGATATGAATTTAGATATTTACGGTATGAAATCAGTAGCATTCAAATACCATAATAAAATTAAGCATATAGTTTTTGTATTGGGCTTACTTTTATTAGGAATAGAAGGTATAGCACAAACAGTTACAGTCAACATTGGAGGAACTGAAATAGGTCAGAATGAAAATTTTGAAATTACCTTAACAGTAAAGAATGGAAGATTAACTAACTATTCTCAATTTCCTGATATACAAGGATTTAGAAAAGGAAGACCTTCTACATCTAGCCAAACCTCTATCATAAATGGCCAAGTATCTACTCAGCAGAGTGTTACACAAATGTATGCTCCAACTAAAAAGGGAACATTTGTATTAAAACCATTTAAGATGTCAGTAAATGGCAAATCTGTAAATAGTAAAGGGGCAACAATTAAAGTTGGTAATCCTGTTCAGCGTCAGTCTTACGATCCTTTTGCAGATTTCTGGGGGAATGGAGGTTCTCAGAAGCAACAACAAGAGCAACAATTTATAGATGTAAAGGCAGATGCCTTTTATGCTGTAAGTACAGATAAGAGATCAGTTTATAGAGGAGAAGGTTTTAGAATGGATATTTCCTTTTATGTTTCTGTTACAAACAGAGCAGAATTAGAGTTCTTTAAAATAGATGAGCAAATATCGGATATTCTTAAAAAGGTCAAGCCGAAGAATTGTTGGGAAGAGAATTTTAATATTGAGTCTATTCATCCAGAATATGTAACAGTAAATGGTAAATCATATCGTCAGTATAAAATATATGAAGCCATGTTTTACCCACTTAATACCGAAGATATTGTTGTAGCTCCTACTCAATTAAAAATGATTAAGTATCAAGTTGCACAACGTCAATCATTTTTTGGGAGAAATAGGAAAGAAGATGTTGAGGTTTTTAAATCAAAGGGAAGAACTATAAAAGTAAAACCACTTCCAGAGAGTCAATTTAAAAGTATTGCTAGTGTTGGTAATTACCGCATGAAGGAAGGTGTGAGTGATACCAAAATTAAGACTGGAGAAAGTGTAACACTTGAGTTTAAAGTGGAAGGTGAAGGTAATATATCGTCTATTAGAGAACCAGATGTAATAGATTCTGAAAATCTTTTATTCTATCCTCCAAGTATCTCTCAAAATATTAAGAGAGCAAATAACCGAGTAGTGGGTTCTAAGCAATTTACATATTATATAGAGCCACAAGAACCAGGAACATATAATCTAAAAGATTTTGTAAGCTTGTCGATATTTAACCCTAGAACTAAAAAGTATGAGATTCTACATCCTGAAGGAACAATTACAGTTGAAGGAAAAAGTTTAAGAGACGCAAATATTTCAAAAACAGATTTAGGATCTTTTTATGATTCTATGAAAAATGCAGACAATTCTCTTGTATCGATGAGTGAAACTTCTTGGATTCAAATAATTTTAAACATCTTTGTAGTAATAACCTTAGTAACAACAGGTGTATTGTTGTTTAAAAAAATCTAATAGTATGAAGAGTTTTTTCTCTCTAAATATAAAAATCATTTTACTACTACTTTTATCATCTTGCGAAAAGTATGTTGATACTGTACCTCCTGTAGTAGATTGGTTTACTATAAATGATAATGATGGATCTGGAGAGGTAATGATTGATACCTTATATACAGATTTAGAATTTAGAGCCTTTTTTAGAGATGTTGGTGGTATGTTATCTTATTCTATCACTTATGAATCTAAAGATAATGATGTTCCTGGTTTAAGGGTTCCAGCTTTCTTAAATACAATTGATACTTTTGCAATTGGAGGAGCTCAGTCAGAAACATATTCAAAAGCAACCATATCAGGTGGAGAGAATTCAGAGGGTTACCATATAGCAGCTTCGGGGTTATATGATATACATTTAGATTATAGAGATTTAGCATTAAATGATGGTTCTAGGGTAACTATTCCTATGGAATTTAGAAACTATGCACCATTTTTTAAGTATCAAGATTTTGAAGAAGATAGTGTAAATGGTACAACAACTTCTACTTTTAATATCAGATTTACATTAGATGATTTAGATAATAATCTGAATGCATGTAATATGACAATGTACTCTAAAGTATATGAACCTGATTCTATAGAAACGGATGGTATTGTATATGATTCGTTACTAGCCTATACTTTAACTCCTCCAGTACCTGGTGCAGGACCTTACATAGTTAATGAGACATTTGATTTTGATAGTGTCGGCATTTATGAACTAAGGATGTCGGGGTTTGATGATAAAAGAAATATAACCAATTCAATAATTACTATTGGAGTTCCTAAATAAAAAAAGCGAGAAGAATCTGTAATTGATGCTTCTCGCTTTTTTGTTATATCATTAAATTTAATCTTGCTTGTAACCAAACATTTTTAAACTCTTATCATTCTTACGCCAATCAGAATCTACTTTAACAAACGTCTCTAAGAATACTTTCTTTTGTAAAAACTTTTCCATATCCTTTCTAGAATCGGCTCCCACGTGTTTCAATTTAGATCCACCTTTACCAATAATTATTCCTTTCTGACTTTCTCTTTCAACCATAATAACGGCACGGATTTTTACAATATCCTTTTCGTTTTTATAGCTTTCTACAATCACCTCGCAAGAGTAAGGCACCTCTTCTTTATAATGTAAGAATATTTTTTCACGAATAATCTCAGAAATAAAGAAACGCATAGGCTTGTCTGTTAATTCTTCTTTATCATAAAATGCTTCATGTTCTGGAAGCAAGTTTAAGATTTCATCTAGAATAACAGGAACATTAAAACCATGTAAAGCCGAAACGGGCATTATCACTTTAGGATTTAATTTTTCTTGCCAATAATTTACCTTAGTTAAAACATCATCTTGTTTTGCTAGGTCAATTTTATTGATGATTACAATAATTGGAACATTTGTCTTCTCAAGTTTAATCAAGGCATCTTTCTCTTTGAACTGCTCAAAAATATCAGTAACAAAAAGAATAACATCTGCATCTTGTAGAGAGTTATCAACAAAGTTCATCATCGACTCATGTAACTCATATTTAGGGTTGATAATACCAGGAGTATCAGAATAAACAATCTGATAATCTTCAGTACTCATAATCCCCATAATACGGTGACGTGTAGTCTGTGCTTTTGAAGTAATAATTGATAAACGTTCGCCTACCAATTCATTCATGAGTGTAGATTTTCCCACATTAGGTTTTCCTACAATACTCACAAAACCTGCTTTATGTTTTTTTGCTTCACTCATGATTTACTAATAAATAAATATTATTAATGTTTAATTCTATGTTTAAAGTGGATTAGAGTTTCTATTTAATGTTTTCTTAAATAGAAACTGTATTCCACTATTAATTATTAACTATAATTAGACTCCAACAGTTCGATTAAAATGTGCGAGTCCGAAATAAATACAACTATAAGGTAGCTCTCCATTAAAAAAATCAAAAATTGGCTTAACTCCTTGATTGCTACCAATAGTACGAATAGCCTCTGCGACAGCTTCTAGTTGTTCTCCTGTAATAAACTGAAAGATATCAATAGTATAACCCATCTCGTATAAAGTAGCAAGATGGTTAAAGATACTTTCATCTCTTAACTGCCTTTGCTGTCCTATCTCATGAATACCAAGTCCTTTTTGATATAATTCATACGTTAACAAGAGAGAACTGCCTTTTATTTTAAAACCTTCTTTAGATTTAGTGATAATAAACCTAACAATAGCTCCAATAAACTGGTTCCCATATTTTTTCAATTTAACTTCACCAACACCAGATACTTTCACCATATCATTTACAGCAATAGGCATTTTTTCTGCCATATCTTTAATGGTAACGTCACTAAAAACAACATAAGGAGGTATTCCCTCTTTATCTGCAATAGATTTTCGTAAAACACGTAAAGCTTCGAAAAGAGTTGTAAATAATTCTTCTTTTGCAGAAACCTTTTTGGTAGGTGTTTTTGTTGATGGAGTAGCTTTAAATTGAGATAACTTTGCAAAGTTTACAGGATTTTTTCCTAAAAGGATATTCTTACCTGTTTCTGTAACTCTAAAAGTATTATGCTGATCGTAGGCTATTTCTACTAAACCTAAATTAAGCATTTGCTGAAGGTACAATTGCCAATGATCATAACTAATATCTTTACCTGCTCCGTATGTTTTAATCTGATCAAAACCGGCACGTACTAAGTCAATTCTACGAGATCCTCTTAATAAGTCAATTAGCATACCTGCAGATAGGCTTTTATTCATCTCGCGCGAAGATCGAATAATAGCAGACATAGCTTTTTGAGCAATCACAGTACCATCAAATAATTCAGGAGGATTTCTACAAACATCACAGTTACCACAATCTTTACCTAAACTTTCTCCGAAGTAACTTAAAAGAATCCGTCTTCTACAAGTACGTGTTTCTGCATATTGTTGCATACGTTCCAGTTTGGAAAGCTGTAGTTGAGATTGTCCGCTATCGCCAACCATCTCACGCAGTTGCATTACATCTGCAAAAGTGTAAAACAATAAAGTATCAGATGGTAAGCTATCTCTCCCTGCTCTACCAAT
This sequence comes from Flammeovirga pectinis, assembly GCF_003970675.1. Taxonomy (GTDB): domain Bacteria; phylum Bacteroidota; class Bacteroidia; order Cytophagales; family Flammeovirgaceae; genus Flammeovirga; species Flammeovirga pectinis. Next base: position 4,645,694 of record NZ_CP034562.1, on the reverse strand, counting down.
TTCTTGGTAATACCCTTCTAAATTTTTAGGTAGGTTATAATGTATTACCCAACGTACATTGGGTTTATCGATTCCCATACCAAAGGCTATAGTAGCACAAATAATAGGAATGTCATCTTTAATAAAACTTTCTTGTACCCTAGATCGTTCAGCTGCAGGCATTCCTGCATGGTAATACATAGCATTGTGACCGGCTGCTCTTAGCTTTTTAGCTAAAGACTCTGTGTTTTTTCGAGAAAGACAATATACAATACCAGATTGATTTGGCCTATCTCTTAAAAAGTGAATGATTTTTTCAATCCTTTTCTGACCAGCCTCTACTCTTAAGCTTAGGTTGGGTCTATCAAAAGAAGAAATATACATTCTAGGGTCCTTCATATTTAACTGTCTAGCTATATCATTCCTTGTTGCTTTATCAGCTGTAGCTGTAAGCGCAATAAATGAGATATCAGGAAAACGTAGTCTTAATGAAGCTAATTGAGTGTATTCTGGTCTAAAGTCATGTCCCCACTGAGAGATACAGTGTGCCTCATCTATGGCAATAAAACTAATATGTAGTCTACATAAAAAATCAAGAAACTGAGGAGCCAATAATTTTTCAGGAGATATATATAATAATTTTAAGCGTTCATGAATAAGGTCTTCTTCTATCTCTCTTTGTTCAACATAGTTTTGAGAACTATTAATAAAAGCAGCAGGAACACCATTTGCTTTTAAGCTTTCAACCTGATCCTTCATTAATGCAATTAACGGAGAAATTACAATAGCTGTTCCGTGAGAAATAATCCCAGGAATTTGATAACAGATAGATTTACCACCACCTGTAGGCATTAATACTACCGTATCTTGTTTTGATAAGACATTAGCAATAATGTCTTCTTGCATTGGTCTGAATCGATCGTACCCAAAGTATTGCTTAAGGGCATGTTGAGCAGTGGATATATCCATGTAAATATTTTAACAGAATTTCTTGACAAGTTACGACCTATAGGTAATCTTCTCAAATAGATTTTAAACTATTATCTTTTATGATAGAAAAAAATAAATTGAATTACACTTAGAATAATTGAATGATAATTCATTACTCTACTTACTCTATGTAGTACTTATAAGAATAGCTATTGTTTTGATAATAAAATAGATAGATATATAGATTTTTAATGGTAATAATGAAAATATACAGCTGATTATTTGCGAAATAGTTAATATTATAATATGTTTACAGTCAAGAAAGCAAACAAAAAGTTATTTTATTGCGAATTACGCAAATTTACCGATGATTGTTTTCTAGAAACAATTTATGCCTTTAGGTTATAAATATTTCGATGGAAGTTTAAATAATTGAATTGGTTAGAAAGAAGGTGAGTAATGCTCACCTTTTTTTATTATGCAAATTTTTGTAAAAGTGTCAGTAAAGAATTTTACATTTGTAGGAATTCTTATTTAATGATTCAATAATCTATCTGATTTAAAATATAGATACCCTTCAAAAAAAACATGAGTAATTATAAAAACGTTTTTGTTATTGATGATGACCCTACAAATAACTTGATTTGTAGAAAGATGATCGAAAAAACTAATTTTGGTGAAAACGTGACAACTTTTTTAGATGTTACTGAAGCGGCAAATGCTTGGGATGATTATAAACCTGAAATTGTATTTTTAGATATTAATATGCCTCCAAGTACTGGTTGGGATTTTCTTGATCAATTAAAAACAAAAGGGATAGATGCGAGTAATGTATATATGTTATCTGCTGATGTAACTTCTGATGATCGTAAAAGAGCGGCTCAATATGAACAAGTAGCAGGTATTATCATTAAGCCATTAACACCGGTTAAATTGAAGGAAATAGAGTAATTCTTATTCCATAGAATGAATTGAGGAGGTGAGAGTAATTACTATACATAGAAGTGTGCTTGTAGGGATTGGTGTGTATATATTAATGCTGTTGCCTTTTTTTGCGTCTGCACAAACAGAAGAAAAAGACTCAATTAAAATTCAAGAACATTCAATTTCTGATATTCAAGTAGAGTTAGATTCTTTAATTTCTAATAAATATCATATCGAAGCTACTGCACTTGCAGATAGTCTTATTGATATTGCTAATCAAAACTACAGTAATACGGACGAAAGAATAGTATTACTTCATAAAAGGATTGCCGAAAAGTTTGCAGATAATGGCTATTCCAATATCGCTTCTCAATATATTCAAAGAGGTTTAGCTGTCCTCAGGTCAAATCCTACCCCTAACTATGCTTTTATTGGTGATATGTATATTTATCTTGCCCAGATATTTAGACATCATCAGTTATCTAACATTGCTATTAATTATTACGAACAGGCCTTAGAAGCTTATGAACAAGCAGAAGGAAAAGCACATTATTTTTCTTTAGTAAATGTTTATATGACGTTAGGTACTTTCCATTATGAAATAGAAAATTACGGTACATCTAGTTCTTACTACACAAAAGCATCTGATGTAATTGCAAAAATGGATACTGAGTACCGTGCAGATATGGTAGAAATTCTAAATAGAATTGCTACTGCACAAGCAAAAACAGGATCTTTTAAAGTAGCTATTGTTAATTTAGAGCGTTCGGTTAAAATTGCATTAAAGGTTTTTGGTAAGAATTCATTACAATTGGCAGATCAGTACGAATCTCTTGCTTCTGTTTATTTACAAAAGGAAGATTATGCTAAGGTTGATGAAAATGCAACTGCATTTGTACGTATTTTAGTAGGAAATATCGGGACTAACCAAAGAAGGCAAACGTATGAAAGAAGAATTGCAGATTCTTTTTTTGGTAGATATCAATATCACCTATCGCATAAATGGTACAATAAGTTATTTGATGATGTAATTATTTCTACAAAAGATGTTGAAGAGTTACAGAACTTAACAGATTGGTATATTCAGGTAGGTGAAAAGTTTGAAAGAGTAAAACAAGATTCTATTGCTTTCTTAGTATTTGAGAGTTCTTTGAAATTAAACCAAAAACAATTTGGAGAAAATAATCTAGAGGCTGCTAAAATTTATCATTTACTATCAAGAAGTAAAACAAAATTAGAGCACTTTGTTGAAGCAGAGACTTATACAAATAAGGCGTATCAAATTGAATGGGAGTTAGGTACAGAGAAAGATAGCACTCAAATTGCAGTTCAGAATATTGATCTGGCAGGGTTGTTATTAATGAAAGGAGATACTTTAGAGGCGTCTATATTGTATCATAATGTAATCGACCTAGAAAAAGATAGAGAAAGTAGATGGAAGGCTATAGCATTCAATAATTTAACCATGATTAAATACGGTAATCAAGAATATGATTCTGCCTATTTTTATGGAAATTCTTTGTTAGAGTATTATCAAACAAATTACGGAAGAGATTATATTAAAACATTGGGTTGTTATCTATTGCTAGGGAACATAGTTTTTGATACAGGAGATACAGAAGCAGCCGTAGAGAAGTTTTATAGCAAACCTATACGTCTAGCTCCAAAATTGTTTTTAAAGAACAACGAAGTGTCCTACAAGGCCAATATCAACCTGTCAAATTATTACCTAGCCGTAAACAAAGAAGACCTGTCTCGCAGGTACGAAAGAAACGCACAAGAGATACAGGTCATAATATTTTCAGAAGAGAAAAATATACCTTAGGTATATTAGTTGTTTTTGATTTCGCTTAACTTCTCGTTTAAAGTATCAAGAATATTGCGAAGGTGACGTTCTAATTCTGCCCAAGCCATTGTTGGATCTACAGAGTTTACATCTTCTTTATAATTAGCACCAACATCTGCCATAAAACGCTCAAGAGTATCGAGGTTAAATGTGTGTAACCTTGTGCTAAATTTATGCTTAACAGCACTAAATAAGTCAGAATCCTTGTCTTCTAACGCAACTTTTAACTTTGGGAAGTCAGACTCAAACTCATCAATAGAGATTGATAAAAAGTCTATGTATCCTTCCTTGTCTCCTTCAAAAAGAGTATCTGTGAAACTGAAATCCATAGGATATGTTGATATTGCCATAATATTTTAGTCCTTTTAAAAGTAGTGAAATCTTTCTAGAATACTCTAGATTATGTGGAATTAAATGATTAAAACCTTCTGATTTAAACAAGAATTCTACGATTACTGATACAAATATAGATATCAGTGATAGGAATTAATGAAGTAATAGCTTAATAAAAGTAAATCAATAACTATCATTAAAGATTAGAAGAAGTTCATTAATATATTCTCTTCTAAAATTATTCGTAATTGATTATCAGGTTGTTGACATTCGTTTGAATCTTTTTATTAAATATTTTTTGGATTTAAAAAATCTTGACTTACCTTTGCATCGCTTTCAACGGGAAGCACCCTTAGAAAGTTAATTGAGATAAGCGAAAATAGCTCAGCTGGTAGAGCGCAACCTTGCCAAGGTTGAGGTCGCGGGTTCGAACCCCGTTTTTCGCTCAGTTAAAAAGATTCATTCGTCACTTGTGATGAATGGGCCGGAATGGCGGAACTGGTAGACGCGCAAGACTTAAAATCTTGTGAGGGTAACCTCGTGTGGGTTCGATTCCCACTTCTGGTACAAATTGCGAAAATAGCTCAGCTGGTAGAGCGCAACCTTGCCAAGGTTGAGGTCGCGGGTTCGAACCCCGTTTTTCGCTCGGAGTACTAAAGTGATTTAGTAATTTGAATTGGAGAGACATCTTCAACACAGTAATGTGAAACATCAGTGTCAGTTATGATGAATATGTAAAGATTTTAATTCATTTGTCATTTATGATAGATGAGCCGGAATGGCGGAACTGGTAGACGCGCAAGACTTAAAATCTTGTGAGGGTAACCTCGTGTGGGTTCGATTCCCACTTCTGGTACGAATCGCGAAAATAGCTCAGCTGGTAGAGCGCAACCTTGCCAAGGTTGAGGTCGCGGGTTCGAACCCCGTTTTTCGCTCTAAAGCCTAACAGATTTATCTGTTAGGCTTTTTTTTGTATTTTTTTTTGGTGTTATACCTACATTTTTTTGTGTTAATTAGTGTAGCAATCGTTTTTCCTTGTTACATTTGCATGTTTTAAATTCGCTTTGTGACTTTTTGAAGTATATATTTTTCAATACTCAGCGATAAAAACATTTATATAAATAAACGAACAGGGTTCATATATAAAGCATTTATAATTTATCATGGCAATAATTACGAAGATCCGAGAAAAATCTGGCGTTGCAGTTGGATTCATCGCGTTAGGTCTGATTTTATTTATGGTTGGAGGAGATTTATTCTCACCTAACTCAACACTACTTGGTAACAACAAAAATATTGTTGGTGAAATTGGTGGACAAGAAATCGAATTAAGACAATTTAGTGAGTTAGTCGATCAGATTAAATCAAACTACCCAACTCCTCCTAATGAGCAGCAAATGCAAGGAGTACGTCAAATGGCATGGAATGAGTTAATCTACCGTGAAGCATATGGACAACAAATTGAAGAGTTAGGTATCACGATTACTCCTGAAGAGTTAAATGATATGATCTCTGGAAATAATATTTCTCCAGAATTCGGTCAATATTTTAGAGATTCTACTGGTCAAGTGAGCAGAGAGAATATTAAAATGTACTTAGCTTCTTTAAAGCAGCAAGGACCAACATCTCCTCAGTACCAACAATTCTTAGGATTTGAACAACAAATTAAAACTTCTCGTAGCCGTATTAAATACGAAAGCTTGATTTCAAGAACTTACTTTGCTTCTGATCTTGAAGGAAAGAAAGAATACGAAAAGCAAAATGATAAAGTAGAAATTGCATATGTAAATGTACCTTTCTATTCTATGCCAGATTCTGCAGTTAATGTAACTGAATCTGATGCTAAAGCATATTACAATGCTAACCAAGAAGAATTTAAGCGTGATGCTAATAGAGGTATCGAATTCGTAACTTTTAAAGTTCAAGCTTCTGAGGGAGATAAAAAGAACTTAGAAGACGAAATGAAAGATCTTTCAATCTCTTTTGCAAGAACATCTAACGATACTGCTTTTGTAGAATCACATACAGATGGAAATGCTAACTTTATGTCAGTTAACATGACTGGTCTTCCTTCAGTATTAGAAGCAGATCAATTAGAGACAGGAAAAGTTTACGGACCTTTCTTTGCTGCTGGTTCTTATAGAGATTATAAAGTTATAGGAGAGTCTACAGATTCTGTTTATTCTGCTAAAGCATCACACATCTTATTCAAAAATGATAAAGATGATGCTGCTGCTAAAAAAGAAGCTTATGCTACTTTAAGAAAAATTCAGAATGGTGAAAACTTTGAAGAATTAGCGAAGAAAGTAGGTGATGCTGCTCCAACAACTAAATCAAGAGGTGGAGATTTACAGTGGTTCTCTGAAGGACGTATGGTTCCTGCATTTGATAAAGCTGTATTTGCAGCTAGAAGAACAGGTTTAATCAATAGAGTTGTAAAAACTGAATTTGGTTACCATATCATTAAAGTAACAGCAGTAAAAACAAAGAAAATGTTTGACTTAGCTGTTGTTGAGAAAAAATTAACTCCATCTGATGCTACAGTAAATGAAGCATACCGTAAGGCATCTGTATTTGCAGCGTCTGTTAAGGGTGGTAGAAAAGATTTTGAAAAAATAGCTGAAGATCAAAAAATCTTTATTGAGCAAGCATTAACTATTGCTCCAACTGCTACATTTATCAATAGCTTAAGAGGAAATACTGTAAGACAAGTTATACGTTGGGCATATAATGATGCTGATGTTAATGATGTATCTGAAGTATTTGATCTTGATGACCGTTTTATCGTAGCTACTTTAATGAGTGCACGTGAAGAAGGTGTTGCTGATTTTGCTGATGTTAAAAACGAAGCTAAAGTTCAAGCAACAAAAGGTAAAAAAGCTGAAGCAATTGCTGCTAAATTAAATAAGCTTTCTGGTAAGTCTATTGAGGATATCAGAAAAGGTTATGGTAATGGTGCAAAATCTGATATTGCTTCTGACCTTTCTTTAAATGATGTTTCTATCCAAGGTGTAGGTCTTGCTCCTAAAGCAATTGGTACTGCATTTGGTTTAAAACAAGGTGATGTATCAAAACCAATCATTGATGAAAATAGTGTATTAGTTATTAAAGTGAGAAAAGCTGATAAAGCTTTAGAAACTGCTGACTACTCTATTTACCAACGTCAAGTAGAAGGAAGATACGTAAGATCTGCTAATTACAATATCTTAGAAGCTGTAAAAACTCTTTCTGATGTGAAAGATAATCGTTACAAATTCTTCTAGAAATTGATTAAGATATAAAAAAGAGACTACCTCAAAAGGGTGGTCTCTTTTTGTTTCAAATAGAAATTATAACCAAAACCTTTTGTGATGGGAAAAATTAAAGTTATTGAAACAAGTGATGGCTCAAGCTCATTATATAATGAGGCATTAAATGAGACATATCACTCTTCTCATGGTGCGTTAACTGAATCTAGGTATGTATTTGTACAATCTGGATGGGATGCGATAAGAGAAGGAAAAAGTGACGTGTCTATCTTAGAGGTAGGTATGGGAACGGGTTTAAATGTTATACTGATGGTAGAACAGGCTTTAAAGTATCCTGATGTTACTATTAGAATGACAACTCTAGAACCTTACCCTCTAACGCCAGAATTACTCGAAGAGTTAAATTACACTTCCCTTTTAACAAATGAGCTAACTCCTTATTTTGAACAAATACACTCATGTAATTGGGAAGAAGAGGTAGCAATCCTATCTAACTTTATTCTTACTAAGAAGAAGGAAACATTAGAAACATTTACGGCCCCTAAAAGTAGCGGCTTCGATGTTATTTTCTTCGATGCTTTTGCTCCAAATAAACAGCCTGAAGTATGGTCTATGGATAACCTTGAAAAATGCTTTTCTGCTACTATAGATCAAGGGATATTTGTAACATACTGTGCTAAAGGGCAGCTTAGAAGAGATTTGGTAAGTGTGGGTTACAAAGTGGAGCGATATCCAGGACCTCCAGGTAAAAGAGAAATGTTAAGAGGTTGGAAGAAATAAAAATGCATACTAATGAAAGTAGGACTATTTTTTGGATCATTTAACCCTATTCATGTAGGGCATTTAATCCTTGCAAATGCCATGTTGCAAAATGGAAATTTAGATGAAGTGTGGTTTGTTGTTTCACCTCACAATCCTTTTAAAAAGAAGAATACGTTGTTGCATGAATTCGATCGTTTAGATATGGTGAATGCAGCAATTGAAGGAAATTTTAAATTCAGATCATCAGATATTGAGTTTAGAATGCCTAAGCCAAGTTACACTGTGGATACCTTAGCTTATTTATCATCAAAGCATCCACATTTTGATTTTAAATTGATAGTTGGTGAGGATAACTTATCAGGATTTAAAAAGTGGAAAAATTATGAAATCATCTTAAATGATTATGGGTTACTTGTCTATCCTAGACCAAAAGTAAAGGAATCGGATTTAAGAGAACATGAGAATGTGAAAATGATTGATGCACCTATGGTAGATATTTCAGCAACATTTATCAGAAACTCAATTAAGGAAGAAAAGGATATTAGATACCTAGTTCCAGAAGGGGTTTTAAAACTGATAAATAGCAGAAGCTTTTATGAATAAGTAAGTGTATCATTTGATATAAAAATAAGGGCAATTTCCTAAGTTGGAGATTGCCCTTATTGCTGAAATAATTTTTCAATAAAAATTAAGTAGTCGATTAATTAAAATCTTTCAATTACTTAATAACCTTGCTGCTTTAATGCATCAATAACATTTTTGTCAGCTTCTTTATTTAAGGTTTCTTCTATTTTTTCTTTCAGAGTTTCATCTTCTAATAGAGGACTTAAAGCTTGGTAAGCAGCAATTTTAGTTTGTGTACTACTCCCACTATTTTGAGCATATTTTAAGACTATATCAACTGCTTTTTCTTTCTCTTCTTCTTTTTGTAAAGAAAGAATATAACCCGTCATTGTTCTAAACATATACTGTCTATACTGATCATTCATTTCTGCTAATTTAGCATCGTACCAAGGTAATTTACCTTCAGTACCTAACTCAGCATAAATCATAGAAGATACAAATACAATATTAGGGTTTCTTGCATCAGCAAACCTCTCTAAAGTTGGAACAATACTAGGACCTTCAATTGCAGATGTAGCATATAAAGAAGTTGCAATAACCATATAAGAACTATCGTTTAAAGCCTGTTGTGCTATAGGTAAGAAGTTCTCATCAATTGAACTTAATGTGCTTAACGCAGTTGCTCTAACTGTAGATTTTGGATCAGTTTTAACAAGACTGCGAAGTATTGCAATTGTTGGGTTGAGATCTCCAGTACCTTTATAACCTTCAAAAATTGAAGCAGTAGTTTCTCTTATACCCCAAAATGGATCTTTTAAATAAGTATTCAATACTGTTATTAAAGAAGGGTCTGCTGTAATCATATCTCCTAATTGTAGCACAGCTTCTACCCTATGCATAATATTAGTAGCTACTTTAGCTTGTTGTAAATAAGCTTCAGTATTTTTTGAATGCGTAATTACAGCAGGTATAATATGCTCAGTATCAAAAATAATTAAGCTTGGTTTTTCCTCAAATGCAAAAGAGAATGTTTCATTAGCTTCTTTTACAGTGATTTGTCTTTTCTCTGAATGTCCATCTTTCCACCAAAATTCTATTGTTGTCGGAATTTTATAGATAGGAGTATATTCTGGATCTTGACGTTGTTGAACAAGTAATTTTACTTTACCATTACTAAAAGAATCTTTAATAAATAGATCAGGATGACCAGCTTCCATAAACCATTGATTAAAGAACCAATTTAGATCTTGGCCTGTCACTTCTTCAAATGCTAACCTTAAATGAGCAATTTCTGCAGCTTTAAAAGCATTTTCTTTTAAGTATAAAGAAGCACCTTCAAAAAATGCATCATCACCAATAGTATGACGAAGTAAATTTAAAGTATAACCACCTTTTGCATAAGAATGGCTATCAAACATATCTTCTTTATTTTGATAATGGTAGCGAATTAAAGGTTCTTGTTTAGTTTCTGATTCTGCTAAATAACTATCTAGTTCTGATTGTAAAGCATAATCAGCCTCTTCTTTACTTATTTTATGTTCTCTCCAAAGGTATTCAGAATAGTTTGCCCAAGATTCGTTAAGTGGTAAATTAGACCATGATTCTGAAGTTACTAAATCTCCAAACCAATGGTGAAAAAGTTCGTGAGCAACAATAAAGTCCCAATCTTGATCTAGCTTTTCTCTATCATCTACTTGTACAGACTCCATAAATGTAGAAGCTGTAGTGTTTTCCATTGCCCCCGATACAAAATCTCTAATTATAACCTGAGAGTATTTAGCCCAAGGGTAATCATAATTAAACCTCTCAGAGAAAAACTCTAACATCTCTGGTGTATTACCAAAAATTGTTCGAGCATATTGTTTAAATGCAGGCTCAACATAATAACTGACTTCCTTACCTCTCCATTCATCTTTTACAATCGCAAAATCGCCAACAGTCATCATTGTTAGATAAACAGAATGTGGTAATTCTTGTTTCCAATGATCAGTACGTGTACCATCACTATTTTTTTGTTGAGAAACTAGCTTACCATTCGATAACGTAACATATTTATTATTTACAGTGATAAATATATCTTGTTTCATTTTTACATTTGGATGATCAAAAGTTGGAAACCAACAAGAGTTTGCTGCAGTTTCACCTTGTGTCCAAATTTGTTGTGGTTTTCCTATTTCATCACCTAAAGGATTGATAAAATAAAGGCCTTTGTCTGATGTGATGGCCTCGCTCCCATGAATTTCTCTTTCATTTGGTTTAGCAGTATATGAAATATGAATTGAGCATACATCACTTCTTGAATAAGATTTATCTAATGCTATAGTAATTTGTAAACTATCATAAGTAAAATCGAGACTCTTAATAACTTTTTGATTTTTATCAACTAGTTCAACTTTATGAATATCAAAGTTTTTTGCATCTAAAATAACATCCTTTTGAGAATAGAAATGTGGCTGTAAAGTCAATATTGCATCACCACTCATGTGTTGCTTTTCCCAATCGAAGCTAACTTTTAATTGTGTATGTAGTAAATTAAAAGAACGATCATATGCAGCTTGATAAGGACCACCTTTAGAAATCCAATCTGGTTGAGTGGTATCATCTTCTGGTAATACCTCTGGTGTAATAGGTGTATCAGGTGTTTCTGTAATTGCGGCTTGGTCGGAAGCAGCAGGTTTAACCGTTTTACAGGCATTTAAAGAACTACCTAAAAGGAGAGCACAAAAGATGGCATGTTTATAATTTGAAATCATATAAAAATTGGTCAATTGAAAAAATTCTCTAGTTAAATGAATTATTTTAATAATCTACATTGAAAATACTTCAGAAAATCGAGAGTATTAAGGATATTAATGTAGAATATGACAAATTAGGTAGAAATCATACGATTTTTGAAAAATTGAAGGCTAAAAAATCTTATAAACTGACAATTTGGCGATGATTTTCCGGGTGGGTCGTTTATTGAAACGCTATCATAAAAAAATATTATGGAAAAAATTAGATCAACAACCGTCCTTGCCGTTAAGAAAAACGGTCAAGTGGCATTAGGTGCCGATGGACAAGCAACATTTGGAAATACAGTTGCAAAAAGTAATGTAAAAAAAGTAAGAACTTTAATGGAAGGTAAAATTCTTTGTGGTTTTGCTGGTTCTACTGCAGATGCATTTACTTTAATGGAACGTTTTCAGGAAAAATTAAATGCTTTTGGTGAGGGTAACATGAAACGTGCTGCTATTGAGTTAGCAAAAGATTGGCGTACAGACCGTTATTTAAGAAAGTTAGAAGCAATGATGATTGTTGCAGATAAAGAAGACGTATTGATTATTTCTGGTACTGGTGATGTAATAGAGCCAGATCATGATATTGCAGCTATCGGTTCTGGTAGTATGTATGCACAATCTGCTGCTTTAGCATTAAAAAAACATGCACCAGATATGACAGCAGAAGATATGGTAAGAGAAGGTTTAGATATTGCTGCAGATATCTGTATCTATACTAACCATAACTTTGTTATTGAAACAGTAAAAGAATAACTCAAAATATGGACTATTTAGAGCAACCCTCTGAAAATACTCCAATGCAAGAAATTAAGGACCCTATTCTAGAACAGAATGGGGTCCGTTTTTTTGTAAAAAGAGATGATTTAACACATCCGGAGGTTTCAGGAAATAAATGGAGAAAATTAAAATACAACCTTTTAAAAGCAAAAGAAGAAGGGTATTCAACATTACTAACTTTTGGAGGAGCATATTCTAATCATATTCATGCCTTTGCAGCTGCAGGGAAGTTATATGGTATGAAAACAATAGGTGTTATTAGAGGTGAAGAACATCTTCCTTTAAATAAAACATTGAGTTTTGCTACCTCTCAGGGTATGGAACTTACTTATCTAGACCGTACATCATTTAGAGATTATAAAGCAGCAATACCAAAATTGAGAGAGCAATTTGGCGATTTTTATATGGCTCCAATGGGAGGGTCTAATCAGTTGGCTTTAGAAGGAGTTGCAGAATTAGGTGAAGAGATCAATAGCTTTGATCAAAAAGTTGATTATGTATGTGCAGCTTGTGGAACAGGTGGTACTTTGGCGGGATTAATCAATTCTATTGATACTACTACTGAGATTATAGGGTTTCCTGCTTTAAAAGGAGGTGAATTTTTATATGATGATATTAATGAGTTCTTATCATCTTCAGAAAATATAAATACTAATTGGTCTTTAAATACTTCTTATCATTTTGGAGGATATGCTAAAAAGAAACCAGAATTATTAGCATTTATGGAAAATTTTAAAGAAAAACATAACATTGAGTTAGAGCGGATTTATACAGGTAAAATGATGTACGGAGTAATTGACCTAATTAAAAAAGGTTTTTTTAAAAGAGATAGTGTTATAGTCGCTTTACACTCTGGAGGGTTACAAATTAATAGATAAATAGAATTTAGAAGCTAATTTTGGTGATTATCATCAATTAAGTGTTTTAAATACAATTAATAATTGACTTTGATTAATAATTAACATATTTTAAAGTTATTAGATAAAAGTAAAAAACTTACGTCTAGTAAAATCAAAATTGAAACTTAAAATACTCTTTTAAGCGTTTATATAGTAATAACTCAAAAACCATAAACGTCATGAAACGATTATCACTTCTATTAGTTATCCTCTTTTGTAGTTTATCATTATTGGCTCAAACAGAAGAGATTCAAAAAATTTCTGAACAAGAATACTCACAAGATGAGTTCACAGCTTTAGAAAAGTTAGGGCCACATTATTTATCAAGTTTAGAAGTAACACTACATGAATTAAATTGGGGATTAGAAAATCACGAAAATGTAGCGTTGCAAGAAGAAATAGTAAAAGTATCCGAGGTATATGTATATAGTGCAGAAGATTTTCGACTAATTCATTACCATAATGGAGATGTACATGATGTTGATTTAGATCAGATTGCACAGAAGGCAGATCTCTTAATGAACAACGAAGGAATTTATTACTATGTAATGCGAGAGTAGAAAATACAGAATATTAATACGTTTTAAGGTAGTCTTGCAAAAGATTACCTTTTTTATTTAAATTCTTTTTAATGAATAGCATAACATATAACTGATTCTTATAAATTTGCAGCGGTGATTGTTTAAGAATGCATAAACTTATTATAAGTGATAGGCAAACCTAAACAGAATCATCCAATGGTTTTGGAATTATAGCGTACCAAAAAAAAATTACTGATGTCTTCAGTTAAAATCTTTTCAGCTTCGGGAACAGAATATCTCGCTAGCAAAATTGCACACTCTTACGGTAAATCTTTAGGAGATGTAGTTCTTCAACGTTTTAGTGACGGAGAAATCTCTACTCACTTCAACGAGTCTGTTAGAGGCTGTGATGTATTTATCATCCAATCTACTTGTCCACCAGCAGATAATTTATTAGAATTATTGTTGTTGATTGATGCTGCTAAAAGAGCATCGGCACAAACTGTTACTGTCTTACTACCATATTTCGGATATGCACGTCAAGATAGAAAAGACAAGCCTAGAGTGGGAATTGGAGCAAAATTGATTGCAAACCTTTTAACTGCAGCTGGAGCAACACGTGTTGTAACATGTGAACTTCATGCAGATCAAATTCAAGGTTTCTTCGATATCCCAGTTGTTCACCTTCAAAGTTCACCAATTTTTGTTCCTTACATTGAGAGCTTAGGTTTAGATAACCTTACTTTTGCTTCTCCTGATGTTGGGGGTGCAAAAAGAGCAAGATCTTATGCAAAGCACTTTAAAGCAGACATCGTAATGTGTGATAAGCATCGCGAAAGAGCTAATGAAGTTGCCTCTATGCAAGTTATTGGTGATGTTAAAGATAAGAACGTAATTCTTATTGATGACCTTGCAGATACTGCTGGAACTTTGTGTAATGCTGCAGAGATTATTATGGAAAAAGGTGCTAAGTCTGTAAGAGCAATTTGTACACACGGTGTACTTTCTGGCCCTGCATACGATAGAGTAGCTGCTTCTGTATTAGAAGAATTAGTAGTAACAGATACGTTACAGGTAGAGAACAGGGAAAAAATTCATGTTCTTTCTGTAGCAGAGTTATTTGCTAAAGCAATTAGAAAGATTCAAGATCACGAATCAATTAGTTCTCTATTTATCTAATAAGATAAGTCGAGAATTTTTTATATAAGGCTATTTATCATCATAACTTGTTGGTAAATAGCCTTTTTTGTGCTAATAAGGTTAAACAGATATTTCATTTTATAAAATAATATATGTACCTTTGCACGCTGATTTCCCTCTAAGGAAATCTTTGTTAAGCATGTTTTGGGATGGGATCCTACTTTCGGGTAAAGGAAGATCAAGTACCAAAGCGTTAATACATGTTTTACTTTTATAATAAAAAATCAGATGAAAATAGTTGAAATCGTTGGTTACAAGCGTGAGTCTTTAGGTAAAAAAAGCTCTAAAGATTTAAGAAATGAAGGTCTTTCTCCATGTGTAGTATATGGTGGCGAAGAGCCTATCCACTTTGCTGTACCAATGTACTTGTTCAAAGACATCATTTATACTCCTGAAGTATGTTTCGTAAAAATCAACATCGAAGGTGTTGAGAAAACGGCTATCCTTCAAGATTACCAACTTCACCCAATCTCTGAAGTATTGCTTCACGCAGACTTCTTAGAATTGAAAGAAGATACTCCTATCAAAATGGACGTTCCTTTATCTTTCTCTGGTAAATCTCCTGGTATCCAACAAGGTGGTAAACTAGTTGCTAAAATCAGAAAGATTAAAGTAAAAGCACTTCCTGCTAACATGCCAGAAAACGTTGAAGTATCTATCGAAGGTATGGAACTTGGTAAGTCGGTACGTGTTGGTGCTATCAAGCCTGATAACTACGAGATCCTTTATAACGACTCAGTTACAGTTGCATCAGTTACTATTCCAAGAGCTTTACGTTCAGCTATGGACGCAGCAGCAGAGTAATCAGCAGCTTAATATAAAAAAGAGAGGTGCGGTAGAAATACTGTACCTCTTTTTTTGTCTCAATTTTTTATTGTATAATGTGAATGAATAAATAGTCATTATACTCATGCTTACCAACTCAACACTTCCTAAATCATTTTTTTTAACCTTAGAGCAAGGAAAGGTAGAATGCTTGCAATTTGGTGATGGTCCTAAACTATTAATTTGTATCCATGGTTTTGGAGACAGTGTTAATTTATTTAGACATATTGCTCCTGCGTGGGAAAAAGAATATACCATTGTTGCTTTTTCTCTTCCTTTTCATGGTAAAACAAAGTGGACTCCCTCCTATTATTCTTCTCGGAATATAAAGAGTATTATAGATGCGATATTAGTAGAATTTAAGCAAGAACGGTTTTCTATTTTAGGGTACAGTATGGGAGGTAAAATCACTATGTATTGCGTACAAAAATACTTTAGTGATAAAATTGATAGGTTAGTTTTATGTGCTTCAGATGGTTTAAAAACACATATTTTATACGATGTTTCTAAATTACCAAGATGGTATTTAGAATCTATGATGCTATTAATGCGTTTTCCTAAAGCAATGTTTAAACTAGTTGGTTGGATTTATAAAAGAGGTTGGCTTTCTAAATTCTTGTATGATTTCTTTATGAATCATTTTGAGACAAAAGAGCAACGGAGACGATTTTTTGGAACAGCAACTTCATCAAGGTATATGCAACCTGATTTAAAGGAAGTCGCTTCTAAAATCAATCAGAAAAAAATACCAGTGGATATGTATTTTGGGGAGAGAGATGAGGTGATACTTCTCGATGGGGCTATTAAATTTTCAAAACAATTAGATAACGTACGTTTCTTTACTTTACCAAAAGGCCACCTTTTAATAGATGAGGATTTATGTGATATAATGATGGAAGATCATCAATAAATTACTTTCTAAAACGGTAAGTTAATTTCATAATAAAGACATCTTCAGAGGGTGAGTCTGCTATATTACTTACAATTTCAGAAAAAGAGAACTCTCTAAACGGTTCGATAATATCTCCTCTTCCCTGAGACCATACAGCAAAAAAAGTACATCCTGGTATATATTCCCATCTTAGTACGAGGTTAGAATTAAAATCTATTACATCAAAATCGGGCTTGTCAAAAGTATAATTTCCATCTTGGTTAATTACAGTATACTGTTCTGATGTATTATTGTAAGTGATTTCATCTGATGAAAATTGATGGAATCGGTCTGAATAATTACTAGCCTTTGGTGTTTCTACTCTTTTAAAATCATGATAGTCTCCTCTAGAAGCAAAAGGTTGAGCATAATATTGAAGAGATAAGTTTGGTCTTATAATTAAGTTGCCCCGTATTGTTAAACCAAATGTATGTTGCTCTAACCTTGAAAGAATATAATTGCTACCTGCATTATTTTGTTCTGTAGTTACGTATTGGATATTATCTCTATTGTAAGAGATAAAAGGGGATAATTGAAGTTCAATAGCGTTTATTGGTCTGTAGTTTACACCAACCCAAGCGTCTGCATTAAAACCAGCATTATTGTGTGTAAAGGCAAACTCATTCCCAAAATTGAAAGAGATTTTCTTCCTATCATCACTTTCTATATTATACCAGACTTCTTCTTTACTTGGTTTTAAAAAGGCAGGGCCTCCTCTCAGCATAAAATTATCTAAACGTTTTATTTGAGCTGAACCGCCTGTAGCAAATTCCCAGAAATTATTAAATTCTAGTACTAAACGTCCATGTATTCCGAAATAGGTATTATTTCCACCATAATCAAAATACATATATTCTCTAAGGTCAGCATTTATATTTCTAAATACGCCTACGGGTTGGAGTGTTTGAAAACCAACCCTTGCCCATTGATCAATTAGATCTGAATGATTTAAAAAGCCAATATCATTAATTTCAAAATTGGGAGATCTCCAAGTAGTACCAACTTCATATTGCCAAGGACTTCCACCTCCTCTACCAAATTTTAAATATCCTCCAGTTCCCGTCATTTGTGTAGCGGTTGTATCAACAGAAACATAATTTGCATCTGGTCTTTGAAAGAAATGTCGACCAGATTCTTGCGTTGATGTAATCGATTCTGTACTACCTTCAATATGACTTACCATTATGTTTCCTTGAAGATAATAAGACCTGTCATCCCATTGATGTAAGAAGTCAACCCCACCCGAATATGCATTTTTATGTAGGAAATTAAGATTATCTGAAGTGATATTTCTATTTGTAGCTGTAAATGCAGCACCAATTACAGAATTACCTTCGTTGATATCTTGAGTAGCTCTTGCAGCTAAATAACTTGTAAAAGGTTCTACTATTTGATTTGATTTTACACCTTTTGTATCAATTTCAGCTTTTGTTTCTGCAGTGAAATTTTGCATTACACCAAAAGCAAATCCTTTTTTATTCTTTCCCGTTAGCTTGTAAGCTCCAATAATAGGAACAACTTTAGGCTGATCTAAGTACTGGCCATCTTCCACATCTGGTTCATAACTAGGTTTTTTACCAATTCTCCTTGTGTAAATAAGGTTATCTCTAGAAAAGCTACCACCTGCATTAGATTTTGTACCATCAAAAGATAGCGTATTCCTACCTTCAATAAAGAATGGCCGTCTCTCTCTCAGATATATTTCGAATGTCGATAGGTTAAGTTGTGAAGGGTCTGCTTCTACCTGACCAAAATCGGGATTAACTGTAAAGTCAAAAGTAATATCACTCGTAATACCAATTTTACCATCTACACCAACATTTGCACTATATTCAGAACCTGTTTTGTAAGGGTTGCCATCTTCTTTTGGGGCTCTATCATTTCTCCCTAAAACATATGGGGCTATCTCTAATTGTTTTTGAGGTTTAATACCTTGTAAACCATGAAGCTCTCCAAATAAGAAAACCCAACCGGGAGAATCTTTTGGGATATACTGCCAATAAGAACGTTCTTCTTTTCTAAACAATCTTCTTGTAACCTGTAATCCCCAAGTCATATTGTCTGATTTAGCAAAACGAAGCTGAGACAAAGGAATACGAATTTCAGCATTCCATCCCTCTTCATCAATAGATGTTTTTGTCCACCAAATTGGGTCCCAGTTAGAGTCCCAATTTCTACCATTATTACTGATTGCTTCATCTCCAATTACTCCAGATACACTTACTGTAAAAGAAAAAGCATTGGTTTTATCGTGATAGGAATCAATATTTACTTCTACAAAGTCTCCTTCAAAACCATCTCTTCGAGACATTCTTTTGACTATACTATCAGGAGATGAATCAAAAGCTTTAATTGCGAAATAAATATATTTGGTATCGTATAGTACTTTAAAAGCGGTTTTCTGAGAAGGAGCTGCTCCATCTATAGGCGTTCTTTGTGTAAAATCATCAGCCCATTCAATTGCATCCCAAGCAGGGTCGTCAAATTTACCATCTATAGTAATAGATTTACCTCCTAAACTATTAGTGGTATAGTTTCGGTGAGATTTATTTTGTGCAAATAGATGAGAACCTATGGCACAAGATAGTAGTGTAATGAAGAGTAGTAGAAGTTTCAATGAAGTAAATTGAATATGGTAGTATAAGTAAAGTGTATGTCTAGGTAGTAAATCTAAGCATTGCTATGTGATAATAAAATTAATTAGAAGAAAAGATATGCTAAGAAAATTGCTGCGATAACTCCTGCAAAATCAGCAAATAAACCACAAGTGATTGCATACCTAGTTTTTCTTACATTGACAGAGCCAAAGTATACTGCAATAATATAGAAAGTTGTGTCTGTAGCACCTTGCATCATAGAAGAAAGTTTACCTGCAAAAGAGTCAACACCTTCCGAATTCATAATATCTAACATAATTCCTCTAGCACCACTACCACTTAATGGCTTCATAAAAGCTACAGGGAGAGCATCTACAAACTCAGCATTAATACCAAAACCAGTAGTAATTACCCATTTTAAACCATCCATAATATAATCTAAAGCTCCAGATGATCTAAACATTCCAATAGCAACTAAAATGGCCACTAGATAAGGAATAATAGTAACTGCAGTTTTAAAACCTTCTTTTGCTCCTTCAATAAAAGCATCGTAGGCATTTATTTTTTTATAGGCTGCTAAACCTACAAATGAAGTGATAATGAAAAGTAGAATAAAGTTACCTGCAATAGAAGATACAGTATTGGCTTGCTCGCTTGATAAATTATAAAATAGTGTAATAGTACCAGCTATAAGAGCAACTAAACCTCCTATATAAGCTAAAATTACTTTGTCGAATAAATTTATTTTTTGATAAATTGAAACGATCAATAGACCAGCTAAAGAAGATATACTCGTGGTTAATAATATTGGTATAAAGACATCTGTTGGTGTAGCAGCTCCCAATTGTGACCTATACATCATAACTGTAATTGGTATTAAAGTTAACCCTGATGTGTTCAATACTAAGAACATAATCATAGGGTTAGAAGCTGTATCTTTTTTAGGGTTAATTTCTTGAAGTTCTTTCATAGCTTTTAATCCTAAAGGAGTAGCTGCATTATCTAAACCAAGCATATTTGCAGAGAAATTCATCATCATAGATGAAATTGCTGGATGATCTTTGGGTACATCAGGAAAAATTCTTGAAAAGAATGGACCAACAAGTTTTGCCATTATATTTACAGCGCCACCTTTTTCTCCAACACCCATTAGTCCCATCCATAAGGCAAGAGTACCTGTTAGGCCGATTGATATATCAAAAGCTGTTTTGGACATACTGAAAGTACTTTCAATAATAGCAGCAAATGTAGAAGCATCACCTAGAAACACCCATTTGCAGAGTGCTACAACAAAAGCTCCAAGTATAAAAAATATCCAAATGTAATTTAATGCCATGAAATAGGTCTATGAAGTGTATATTTTAAACAAATATAGCTAGGATGAGCGAAGTAAAGTATTGAAATAAAAAAAAGCCTCTTTATTTACGTGAAATAAAGAGACTTTTTTTAAGTGATCAAGATTTACCTTAAGATATTTCTTGTTGCCTAGTTAACGTAGTACCAATAAGAATTCCTGTAACAGGAAGAACCACGCCAATTAAAGCATAATATCTTAACGCCATACTCGAAATTTCAATTGTCTCCGTATCGACTGATAAGCCAAGATATGGAGATACGTAATAAATAAATGCGGCTCCAAAACCGACAGCTCCAAAAGCAAAACCTAAGACAAGAGATAATTTGACCATTTTAGCCAAAGAATTAATTACTCTTTCCAAAAGTGGAAGTTTTGAACTGTGTTGGAATAACGAAAGTAAAGAAGGAATTAATATTCCTACTACTGCAATTAATGTTAGTGTTCTCATAACTCTATTCTTTTATATTAAGCTGGTAGTAAATTCGGGTTATTCTAAAAATTGTAGACGATAATTAAAAAGTAGTCGAAAAACCCGATTAAAAAGTATTAAATCTAGATTGTAGTATTTATTTCTTAATTTAATCAAAAAACTAATGAATTGTTTAAATTTTTATTAAAAAAATAAGAATAGTACAATATTTGAATTTAATATCTTAGATAAATTCAATTTAAGTGTAATTGTAACGTTAATGTTTAAATAATATTCGATATTTTTAAGTTAAATATGCTAAGAAGACTATTGTACACATTATTAATTTTTTGCTTTCCAGTTATAGCTTTTGCCCAATCAGAACAGGAACAAAAAGGTATTAAACAAATCTTTGATGGAGATGTAATAGGTTCTATTGAAACTTTTAGAGCTTCTTTAGAAGAAAATCCTAAATCAGCTTTATCTCAATTTGCTCTTGCACATCAATTGTTTGAAAAAGTAGATCAACAGCGTAAAAATGAAATGGTTATTATTCGATTTAAGAATATGGAACCTTATTTCAATGATTTGCGAGAAGCATATAAATGGTCTCTCCTTGCTTCTGAAAGCTATGATAAACTCTCGGAAGAAGAGAAAAAAGTAATTCGTCAATCTTTATCTGTTGCAAGCGACGAAGTAACGGGTTTTCTAAGTGCAAGGATTCAGCAACAAGCCTTTACCTATCTAAATCAAGCTCCTTATAGAAGGCCAACTAACCAGTTGTACAGAACAGAAGTTTATAATAGAATAATGGAAGGTGATACATTAATGGCCCTTCGAGAAATCTTTATTGAACAATGTGGTGACTATTTAATTGATTACCCTAAATCACCTTACAATACAAAAGTAAATGAAATTAGAAAAGGTGTACTAAAAGAGTATCTGAGTAATACTACTTTAAGGCAATATGGAAATAGATCTGGGCATATGTATGAAAGGTTCTGTAAAGAAATTATAGACCTTTATTCATCTGAAGAATTGAAAAATATTGTTCCATTATTCTATGGAAAAGAATATGGCTTTACTAGTCATAATATGTATAAGGCAGATGGTTATAAACGTTTAAAGAAGTTCTCTGAAAGTGAGAGCATGAGTATTATTGAGGCTCTGTGTCAGTTAAATATTCATGATAGAGGTTGTGGTGATGCTGATGTAGCCTATTACGACAGGTTTATTAAAAGTATGGCTCCTATGGATATTGCTTTTATTGCTGTTCAGAAAGTATCTAATCGAGCATTTCTAGATTTTGATCTAGATGAAGTAACAAGGATTTATAAATCATATGCTCCTTTATTTCCAGATAAAGAGAAAAACTTTAATCATATTTTAGAAGCTTTATCAGAAGCAGAAGCGGCTAGATCACTCATAAATATAGGTCCTAGTATAAATTCTATCACTAGAGATTATCAACCTGTTATATCATTAGACGAACAATACCTTTATTTTGCTAGAAAAACAGCTAAATCCGGTGAAGATGTGTATCTCTCTAAAAAGAACCCTTATGGTGAGTGGGGACAAGCAGAAGAGGTTGTAGAAGTTAATACAGAATCACATGAAGTACCCGTAGGTATTAGTGGTGACGGACAAACGTTATTTTTATATGGAAATTACAGTAAGATAAGACGATTTTCTTATGTTCGAGCAACAGAAACAAGATTAGGTAAAGGAGATTTTTACTATGCTAAAAAAATGAAGGATGGTAACTGGTCGGCTGTAAATGTTTTCACTTACCCTATAAATACTCCTTATTACGAAGCAGGTTTAAGTATGAGTTTAGATGGAGATGTGGCTTTTTTTACTTCTGATAGACCAGGAGCTATAGGCGAGTACAACCCAAACTACCCAGATGATGGTTTATATTTTCATGGTGCAGGGGAGTTTAATACGGACCTTTATGTATGCGAAAAAAATGAAAATGGAACATGGAAAGAACCTATAAATTTAGGTGATGTTATCAATACTCCTTTTGCTGAGAAAAATCCATACTTACATCCAGATAAAGAGACATTATATTTTTGTTCAGATGGACATGCAGGTTTTGGAGGTTATGATATCTTTATGTCTAAAAGACTAAACCCAAATTCATGGACGGAATGGAGTGAGCCTGTTAATTTAGGTGTTTCTATTAATGGTGTTGAAGATGACGCCTTTTACCTAACATCTATGGGTAAGAAAGCATTAGTAGTGTCATCAGAAGGGAATAAAAACTATGGGCGTGATGATATTTATGAAATAGATATCCCAAAGAAGTATAGGCCTCTACCGTTAACTTTTGCACATGGTAAAGTAATAGACCCAAGTGGTGAAGGTTTATCTAAAGTGAGAATAAGAATTCAAACTGTTGATGGAAAAGATATTGAAACAAAAACAACATCAGAAACAGGAGATTTTCAAGTAGCATTACCACCTGATGAAGATTATATTGTTTATGTAGATGATGAAGATTTTATTGGTAGCAGTATAAAAATTGATGACGGGTCAGACCCTGATCATAATATTCAATTAACCCCAATGGAAACAGTTAGTCTTACAGATGATGCTGAAGATGCTAGTTTTATAATGACAAGTTTAAATTTTGATTCAAGTTCTTCAGAAATTAGAGAAGAATCTGAATTTGATTTAAATAGATTAGCTGCAGCACTTTTAAGAAATGATTTATGGATTCTTATTATCGAAGGACATACTGATAATATTAATACAAAAGAGTACAATATTCAACTATCTAAAGATAGAGCAGCGGCAGTTAAAGACTATTTGGTTTTAAAGGGTGTAGACAAAACAAGATTAGATGCCTACGGGTTTGGTGAAGAAAGACCTTTAGATTCAAATAAAACAAATCATGGCCGTCAAGAAAACAGAAGAGTTGTATTTACAATTTTACAATAAAAAAAAGACACTCAAGGTGTCTTCTTAATAGGTGTAAATAGTAGCAAATTTCATAGTAAAAAGTAGCTATGAGTAATAGCGTAATAGGTTGAACAAACAATTTGTAAGTATTTATTAATTAAACACTTACGACAGTATGTAAAGTAAATAAGTAGTAATAAAAATTCTTTTCTTTATGTTGATAACACTGTAAATTTAAACTTATTTAGTTAAAAAAAGCAAATAAAACCTTAATTTTTAATAACATTCATTTACAATTTAAACTCAAGTGATTGATTATTAAATAATTAAATATGTATTTTTTTATTGATCAGAAATACTACTTTATAAATTTTTATCTATTTCTACATTAATTTATTGATTTTAGTGAAGTAAGTATAATTTTTGAAGTGGAAGCAATTAGTTATATATTAGTATAGAGTTTTAGAACTATATTACTATACTACTAATTAGAGTAACTTGAGTATTAGTTAGCTCAAAACATTGAATTTTAATCATGCAGACTATTATATATTCTCTTTCAATATTCATTATTTTTTCACTAAATATCTTTGATGCCAATATATTGGAAGAAGATAGACCTACATTTACAATTATAAAGCAAGGAGTACCCAAGGCCTGTCCTTTAGGAGGTTTACACTTAATAGAAGGTATTGTTAGGTCTGCAAATTCAAGTGAGTATGTAGATGTGTATATCTACCTACAGAATTATGATGGTACTTGGTCTAAACAAATGTTTAAGAGAAAGGGCGGAGGTGTTGTCAAATTAGATGTTTCATCATGTAATTTTACAGGTAATTACTACGCAATGGCAGATTACTCTTACAATAATGCGAAGAGAATGCCTAGTATTACTCAAGTACAAGAAAAACACGAGAGTTTGGGTAACAACCCGAAATTTAGAGTAACAGAAAAATTTCCATTTAAAGAATGTGAAGGAGATATTACAGGAACTTACTTTAAACAAGCAGAAGTATTTACGCCTAAAGGAGAGAAAGTTGAAGTAACAATGTATTTACAAAAATCTGATGGCTCGTGGCGTAAAAAGCACTTTAGAAAGGTAGGTTCTGGATTTGTTCCTTTAGAAATTAAGGGGTGTGATTTGAACGGGATTTATAAATCTAGAATCGTATTTGCAAATTAAAGCAATTAGGTTTGAAACTATTTATATGGTTTTTGAGTATTTAATTAAAGATTTATCTTCATATAAGAATAGAATCTTTGGTTATTACTATTGACATATTCAAAAATTCATGTATTTTCGCGAGAAATCAAATAGTCTCTAAAAAATAAACTATTCAATAATCCAGAATAGCTGCAACGATTAGAGTGTGATTTATTATAAAATATAGATAAATAAACAAATATAAATATGTACTGGACATTAGAACTAGCATCTTATTTAGAAGATGCGCCTTGGCCTGCAACAAAAGATGAGCTAATTGATTACTCTGATCGTACAGGTGCTCCTGTTGAAGTAATTGAAAACCTTCAAGAATTAGAAGACGACGGCGAACCTTACGAAAGTATCGAAGAGATATGGCCTGATTATCCTACTAAGGATGATTTCTTCTTTAACGAAGACGAATATTAATTCTAAAAATAGTGAAATAAAAAAGTGCATTATTCGATTCAGAATAATGCACTTTTTTATTTTTAATAAATATTATGTGTTACAATTACTACTTTCTTAAGCTAGTAAAGTAGCCCCTATTTTTAAATCTTCTGGAGTAGTAATTTTAATGTTTTCGTTGTTGCCTTCGAATAAATGCATTTTAAAACCTGCAAATTCTGCAACACTAGCATCGTCTGTAAAAGAAGTATTGTATGCATTTTCAAAGGCAGGGAAAAGTACATCAGATCTAAAAGTTTGAGGAGTTTGTACTAATACAAATTCATCTCTATTTTTAGCTGTGTTTCCTTCTGCTGTAATTTCTCTAATAGATTCTTTCACCGCAACTGTAGGAATTGCAGAGCCATGCTCTAGTGCTTCTTTAAAACTACGTTGAATAACACTTGTAGCAACTAATGGACGTACACCATCATGTATGGCGATAAGACATTCTTGGTTTGGAATGTATTGTATTGCATTATCTACAGATTGGAAGCGAGTGTCCCCCCTGTAATCACTTGATGTGGTGTTGAAAAGTTATATTCTTTAACTAATGATTTCCAAGTACCAATTTGATCTTTTGGTAACGCTAAAATAATTTGATTATCACTTTCAGCAGTAAAAAATTTATTAATCGTATGCATTAAGATAGGGAGACCATTAACTATCAAAAACTGTTTAGGTGTAGAACTCTGCATTCTGGTTCCTTTTCCACCTGCTACGATAATACTATATTTTTTCATTTTCTTTTTTCTTTGATTGATAGTACAAAAAAAGTTGTATTTCCTTTTGAATAAAAAGAAATCAATAAAGAATACATAACCTTAACGATGTGTTATAATTATTCTATCTTTCATTTTTTGTATATTAATAGAGGTAATTGATCTAAATATAAGAGAGTTTATATAAACCTATTTATATGAAAAGTATTTTGAAAGACTCTCTTTAAAAATTGATCAAGCATTTAAATATACTCCATTCTTTACTTTTTTATATAGTAGTAAAGAAGATTTTTCACCAAGGCTATGACCTCTATTTTCTAACGCATGAACCCAAGAAAATTTAAAGTATATTTTGTAGAAGATAATCCTACAGAAATGATGTTAATGAAGCTAGCTTTACAACAAGTACAAAATGTTGAAGCTAAGTTTTTTAAAGATGGAAACTCTTTAATTCATCAGTTTAAAGAAGACCCTTCTGATATTGTTGTAACAGATTTAATCTTACCTGATATTCATGGTAAGGAAATAATAAAAATTCTGAAAGAACAGAATACACAAACAAAATTAATTGTAATGTCGGCTCAAGAAGATGTACAGATGATTGCAGACTTACAAGATATCGGGATTTTTAATTATATCGTTAAAAGTGATGCCTGTCTAAAGTACCTACAAAAGACATTGCAGGTAGCATGTTTTTTAATTGAAAAAGAATATAATTAGTCCCTCCAATCAAGTGAGTTCATCATGTGTAACATATCTTCTTTTACAAACTCTATAATAGGTGCTAAAGAGTCGTTCTGAGATGATGTTGGGAAATATAAGGCAGCTCTAAAAAAGTGTTTTGTAGAGTCTGTTACAAAGAATTGAAATTGACTAGGTACGTCTCCTTCAATCTCATACATTACTGCAGAATATCCATTTTTAGTTCTAGCTGCGTATTCATCTATTGCAGTAGCTTTTACATTATGTTTAAATGTAAGTGTGTTAGATGTATTAATATAGCCAACTAAAGAATTAAAGTTTGGTAATTCTTTATAAGAAATATCTACAATAGCATTGTATTGAGGGTAGCGTACTTCTACCCAATACGGTTCAGACATAAAAGATTCGTCAGGAATTATTTCCGCATTTTGAGCAACTTCAAAAATATAAGGATAATCCTTAAATTCTTTAGTAGCAAATTTATCTGTGTTGTATAAATGCTGTGGAAATTCTAATCTATGGAAACCTCTAGGTTTAGGTAAGTAGGCTTCTTCCTCTTGATTACCACAATTTGTAAATGAAAAAATAATACAGTTAAGTATTGAAAGATAAAAAAGTGTTTTCATTAATATCTATTTTTATTAATCCTGATCTTGTTTTTCAAATTCTTCTCTGAGCTTTTTAATATGCCCTTCGTCATTAAACTTAACATGAACAGTTTTAATTCTTTTCTTATCAACAGCTTTTATAGTAAACTGAATATCTTCGAAATCAATAACCTTACCCGAAGAAGGCATTTCTTGAAGTAACTCTAAAATTAACCCTCCTAAAGAATCACTTTCTCCTTTTACCTTATCAAAATAATCTGCAGGAAGTAAGCTGATACGTTCAAAATCTATTAAAGAAGTTTTACCATCTAAGTTAAAGCTAGCATCTTTACTCCAATAATCTTGTACTAAATCACCGTCAAATTCGTCATTAATTTCTCCAACTATCTCCTCAATAATATCTTCTAAAGTAACCAAGCCAGTAGTACCTCCATATTCATCAACAATAATTGCCATATGGACTCTCTTTTCTTGGAAATCCCTTAAAAGTTCATCAATTTTTTTAGATTCTGGAACATAGTAAATATCTTTTCTAATAATTCTTTGCCATTCAAAATGTTCTTTTTTATCTAGGTATGGCAGTAAATCTTTTATATATAAAAGACCAACTAAAGAATCGATAGTATCTATATAAACAGGTAATCTAGAATAGGTAGATTTATTAATATGGTCCATGAGTTCATGGAAATCAATGGTTTTATCTAAAGCATTCATGTCTGTTCTCGAAACCATTATCTGTTTTACAGTTTTGGATCCAAAACGAACAATACCTTTAAGCATTTCTTTGGCTTTATCATCAGATTGGTCTGTAGCCAAAGATACTGCTTGATCTATTTCGTTAACTGATACTTCTAGGTTATAATTTTTATTGGCAAGTGCTTTTTCCATTGTATTCCCCATACTAGTTAGCAATAAGGCAAATGGTTTGAATATTTTTATGCTTACACTCCAAAAAGTGATCATTTTTTTAGCAAAAACTAAGCTATTTTTAGTGGCATAAATTTTAGGTACAATCTCTCCAATAAATACAACTAAGGCAGTAACAACAAAAGTAAGCGTAACGAAAATTTCGAAGCTATTTCTTGCTATACCTAGTTGATCTGCAATTTGCCAAGCAATAAATGTAGAAATCATTACGATAGCAACATTTACAAAATTATTGCAGATAAGTATTGTTGCTAGTAAAATTTGTGGGGTCTGTAGCAATTTAAATACCTTTTTCCCTACAGGGTCATCCCCTTCTCTGCATTCTTTTATTTGATCTGCAGTTAAAGAGAAAAAAGCAACTTCAGAGCCAGAAATAAGGCCTGATACGATAAGTAATAACACCACTATAAACGCTGCTCCTAAAGGAATATCGTTTAGTGCAAACATTAATAGTGGTATTATAGGGTGTGATAAATCACCTTCCATGGATTCTTTTTAAATTCTAAATTTTGTTAGAATGGTAGATCATCTTTACCTTCAGCACCGCTTAAATCTGGAGTTGCTTGTGGTGTAGCAGCAGCAGGAGTTGGTGTTGAAGTAGGTTGAGCAGCAGGAGCATTTGCAGCAGTTGGAGGAACGTATCCACCATTATTAGATTGCCCATCTTGACGGGAGTCTAACATTTGCATATCTCTTGCAACAATATCTGTAATGTAACGAGTTACACCATCTTTTTCATAAGATCTGTACTGAAGTTTTCCTTCAATATAAACCTTACTTCCTTTTTTTAAATATTTTTCAGCAATTGTAGCTAGACCTCTCCACATAACAATGTTATGCCATTCTGTTTGAGTTTGTCTATTTCCATCTCTGTCAGTGTAAGAATCAGATGTAGCAATAGAAAATGTTGCAACACTAGCACCTCCTTCAAGGTGTCTTACTTCAGGATCTTGTCCTAAGTTTCCTACTAAGATGACTTTATTTACTCCAGCCATTTTTTGTTTTTAATGTTCTGTTAATTAATAAAATGTGAATCATTAAGTCAATGATAATCATAGAAGATTTTCTTCCGTGATTCCAAAATACTTAATAAATGTATGTTGTCAAATAATTCTCGACAATGATCGGCTTTCCAATCAATTTTATTTCTTCGATATCATACCATTTATAATCAAATAGATTTTTAGGTAATGCTATTTTAGAGCGCAATTTTACGTGAAAAAAGTCAATAAATAACCGTTGATGTGATAACAAATGCTTAAAGGTTTCACTCTTCTTATAAATTATACCATCCTCTAAAATAAGTCCTGTTTCTTGTTCTATATTTTGAATAGAAAAAGGGTGTTCTTCTTTGGAAGCTACTAAAGGAAAGTCATTTAAGCCAGTCCAAATATCACCACTAGGGCGTTTTTTTAATATGAACTGATTATCAGCTTCAATGACAATATAATGAAAATACCTGTTGGTAACTTTTACTTTTTTTAGCTTTACTGGTAAAACACCAATTTGATTTGTTTCTCTAGCTAAGCACTCTTGTACAAAAGGACAAGTTTCGCAATTCGGTTTTTTTGGAGAGCATTGAATTGCTCCAAACTCCATTATTGCTTGATTAAAAGTATCTGGCTCTTTTACTGAAATTAAATCATTTGCAACCTCAGAAAATATTTTTTGTCCTTTTCCAGAAGCAATATCATCATGTATATCAAATACTCTTGATAAAACTCTATACACATTACCATCAACAGTAGCCACTTTTTCACCAAAAGCAAAAGAAGCAATAGCTGCGGCTGTATATTTACCTACTCCTTTTAGAGAAAGTAAATCAGTGTAATTATTAGGAAACTTACCACCCCAATTATTGATAACTTCATTTGCGGCAATATGCATATTTCTAGCTCTAGAATAATATCCTAAACCTTGCCATAAATGTAAAATCTTATCAATATCAGCAGAAGCAAAATCTTTTACTGTAGGAAAATTTTCAACAAACTTCTCGTAATAAGGAAGCCCTTGTGCTACTCTAGTTTGCTGAAGAATAATTTCTGATAACCAAATCTTGTAAGGATCTTTTGTGTGCCTCCAAGGGAGGTCTCTTTTATTCTGATGATACCAATGTATAAGTTGCTCTGCAAATTCCATAATTACTTAACTGCGTGTTTTTCGCGGTTCATCTTTTGTAACATTTTAGTAAATGCAATTTTGAGCACATATTTAAGCGGCAAAATAATAATTAATGAAACCACTACCCAAGCGGCTCCACCTTGTAACATTAAAATACCAATTTCTTTTAACCCATTAAGTAATCCCTGATCAATACTTGCTTGTAACTGATCCATAGTAATGCCATCCGCGTTGTTTCCAAACCAAGATGCTCCCAATTTTATGTAAGGAACAATTACTAAGATTTGTAATGGATAAACAATATAATTAGCAACTTGAATAGCTAATTGATTGAGTTTAAAAATAAATGCTGCAAGAATACATAACCATGTACAAAATCCTAATAAAGGAGATGAACCAATTAATAATCCTATAGCAAAACTCCAAGCTAATTTATTTGGAGTAAGTCCTTCTCTAAGAAGGTTACGAATAGGAACAATAACACGGTGTGTGAATGTATGTTTTACCGAAAGTCTTATTTTATTTAAAAGCGCCATGAAAGGACCTGATTTACAAAGTTTGAGAAAGCACTTGGTTCAATTGCTATTGCATATAAAATACCAAAGAGAGCACCGTAAAGATGTGCTGAATGATTAATATTACTATCTAGATTTTTTGTTTGGTATTGTGTGTAAATTAAATAAATACCACCCCAAATAAAACCAGGAAAACAAAGTATTCCATACAAACAAATATCATTAACGGGAGAGTAAATAATACTAGCAAAAATAATAGAAGCAACACCTCCAGAAGCTCCTAAAGATCGGTAATTAATATTATTACGTTGTTTTATATACGTTGGAATATCTGCAACAATTGCACCTATTATAAATAAACTAAAATAGGCAACAGAAGCTAATATTGGATCTTTTAAGATATATAAAAACCACATTTCTATATTTCTACCAAAGAAATAGAGTGTAAACATATTAAACAAAAGATGCATCCAACTACCATGTACAAAAGCAGAAGTAATAAAACGATACCACTCATTTTTCTTCTGAACCATATAAGGTTGCATCATCAATTTATCTAGAATATTAGGGTTTTGCCACGCATAGTAGCTAATTCCTACATTTAATGCTATTAGTATGATTGTGAGGTTCATATGTCTTTTTTAGTAAATTTCAATACAAATGTTTTGCAAGATACTGCATTCTAACTGCTCTTACAGTACAAATTTCGCAATATATATTACTTATTTGAATTTGATAACCCTTTGATGCATAATTTAAGTGGTAGAATTCAATAAGTTATATTATCTTTGTGCCGTTTAAGGGGAACGAGTTTCCTCATTTGTTTAACTGTGTCATAAAGGATGCGTTCCTTTCCAACACACAAATTGCATATAAAATGGCAGTAAAAATCCGTTTGGCACGTCGTGGCCGTAAGAGAAGACCTATTTACAACGTAGTAGTAGCTGATTCGAGATCACCTCGTGATGGTCGTTTCATTGAGAAGTTAGGTACTTATAACCCTAATACTAATCCTGCAACTATCGATATCGATCCTGATACTGCTGCAAAGTGGTTATTAGATGGTGCTCAACCAACTGATACGGCTCGTATGGTTCTTTCTAAAGCTGGTGCTATGTACAAAAAACACTTACAAGTAGGTGTTCGTAAAGGTGCTAAAACTCAAGAAGAAGCAGACAAATTATTTGATGCTTGGATGTCAGAAAGATCTTCTGCATACGCTGCTGAGTTAGATGCTAAGAAAGCTGCTGCTGAAGCTGCTGTACAAGCTGAATTAGAAGCTGGTATTGCTGCTCGTAAGGCTGTAGTAGAAGCTGAGAAAAAAGCTGCTGCTGAAGTACTTGCTGCTGCCGCTGCTGCTCAAGCTGCAAAAGAAGAAGCTGAGGCTGTAGTAGAAGCAACATCTGAAGAAGGTGAAGCTGAAGCTCCTGCTGAAGAAACAAAAGAAGATTCTGCTGAGTAATTCCAGCAAAAATCTGAAGTCGAAGGTGGATACCGCTGTATTTACCCCGTAAACTAGGTTTATTGTAAGCCTCAAATCGAAAATATATGGTCCTACCCCTCCCAAGGGTAGGACTTTTTTATTGCCTACCTTTTTAAGATATCATTTATTAGTAATGTTATATTGAATAATATTAACACTACTTAATTGCCATAACAAAGTGCATGATTGTTATATAGTTGATGATAAACGTATCTTTATATTAAAGAATCATAATTTATTATCTACTGATTAACATTATCACGTATAACTCTCATAACACACCAAACATTATACAATCAAAGATATGGAAAGGCATATAGTAGGTGTCGTACTAGCTTCAATTTTTATTACAATGACTCTCGCTTTTGGAAAATATGGAGAAGATAGCTTTGTCTTTCATGTAGAAAGCAAAGAGCATTTAGAAGAAGTTTTGTCGACTACAGATTCATTAGAAACGAATGATAAAATAAAATTTCACAAGGCAGAAGTAATTGTCTGTGGAGATGCATTAAATAACATTATGGATGATATAGATACCATGGAAAGAATTGCATCTATTGATCCTGATAGAGTTCAATTATCTATTTGTCAATCATCTATTGATGAGCATAATATTAATATAGCAGATTTTCCTCAAGAGGTAAATATAATTTCTAATGGCCTAGTAAGGTTTTTAGAGTTACAAGAATCTGGTTATAAAGGTATAGATATGGAATAAAAGATAACTGAAAAGTTGTAATTTGATTACTAGATGTATCTAGAAAATGAAAATATATTATATCAAATAAGCCAATTGTATTTAAAATGCAATTGGCTTATTTTTTAGGGTTAAAAATAATTCCTTAAATGTTATTTTGAATGATGGAATCTAGTTCATTTAGTTTAGCATGAGCATTAATAATCCGTCTATGTTTATCGATAATAATATACCTACTAATAGTTTTTATTCTGTAGTCATTAAAAAAAGAATTTAATGACGTTCTAGGAATATTATAATGATGGTTCCCCTCTTCTACATATTTTGATTTTTTCCATTTCTCAAAATCATTATCAATTGAAACTTTAAGAAAGGAAATATTTTTATTAGAATATTTTTGCTCAAGTTCATTAATACCCTCAAAGGCTTTTAAGCAAGGAGGACACCAAGTAGCCCAAACATCTAAAATGAGTATTTGCTCTTTATAAGTAAATAAAGAAACAGAATCACCTTTGGAATTAAAGGCTATAATATCTTTTGCTTGTTCACCCTTTTTAAGCTTGACATAATCTTGATAATCATTTTTGAATTCTTCTATATAAGGGGAACTAGGAAATTTTTGCTGATAGTTTAAAATAGTTTGATCAATTAAAGTAATATCACTTGTGGATTGTAATAAAACTTTGATGGCTATTGATTGGATTACTTCTAGTATATTTGAAGGGATATTTACATTATCAATAGTATTTTCAAAAGGGTTTGTTTTTACTTCTCTTTCTCTAAAGTCTAGAAATGTATACATTAATCCAGTTGATAATGATTCATAAGGTCCACTGCCTGTATCTAAATATTTATTTTGATTAAAGATTTCTTTTAATAGTATTTCTTCCTCTTGGTTAGTAAAGTTATTTTCTTTGTTGATATAATCTCGAACTAAAATGGCATTGAACTTAGAGAGTAATTGATAGGTTTTAACTTCAAGGTCAAATAGCTCTTTTTCATTATTATTGAGTTCATGTACTGAAATATTTTTAATAAGTTGATCGATACTATCTCGATACTGATAATATTGATTGATAGGTAAATTTGTTTCAAAAAAATAGTCACTCTTATCGATCTGTCTTAATTTATAAAGAGCTGTATTAAATCTTTTGTAATCACCTTTAAAATTTATTCCTGTATTATCATGCTCTATTTCAATTTGTGAATAAGGAGAACTGTAAACAGAGAGAAATTGATCATCAATTTCAATAGTGATATATTGAGGCTCTTTGATATCAATATGATAAATTCCTTGAGAGGAAGATAGTAAAGTATCTGAATTAATAATATTCTCCTTAAGAGATTTGACTGTTACATGTTGAGCGTCAGTTTTGATTTTGATAGTAGTTTTCTGTTGAGTTTGACAGCTCAATAATGTACTTAAGAAAGTAAATAAAATAATGATCGATTTTCTCATTGATAAAATGATTAAATAGTGTTTATAGTCTTATAGACAAGCTTTATAATTATTCCGTTGTAAAGTAAAAAACTCCCTTACAGCGATAACTGTAAGGGAGTTTTATTTTTTGAAACCTATATAATTATCAATGCAGAGTTATAACGCTTTAAAGAAGTCGTTACCTTTATCATCAACAATAATAAAGGCAGGGAAATTTTCGATCGTAATTTTACGAACAGCCTCCATACCTAAATCTTCAAAGTCTACTAACTCAACAGATTTGATATTTTCTTTTGCTAAAATTGCAGCAGGCCCACCAATAGAACCTAAGTAAAATCCGCCATTTTCCTTACAAGAATCTGTTACTTGTTGCGAACGATTACCTTTTGCAAGCATAATCATAGAACCTCTTTGTTGTTGGAATAAACCTACATAAGAGTCCATTCTACCAGCAGTTGTTGGTCCAAAAGATCCTGAAGGCATTCCTTCTGGAGTTTTAGCTGGACCAGCATAATAGATTGGGTGATTTTTGAAATACTCAGGCATTGCCTCACCATTATCTAACATCTCTTTGATACGTGCATGAGCAATATCACGAGCAACAATCAATGTACCTTTTAAGTTTAAGCGAGTTTTGATTGGGTATTTAGATAGTTCCGCAAGAACTTCATCCATAGGACGGTCAATATCGAT
Organism: Flammeovirga pectinis; assembly: GCF_003970675.1. GTDB lineage: Bacteria > Bacteroidota > Bacteroidia > Cytophagales > Flammeovirgaceae > Flammeovirga > Flammeovirga pectinis. The sequence goes on along the minus strand of NZ_CP034562.1, from coordinate 4,610,345 downwards.
GTCGATAGGATTATCTATTTGAGATTCTTCTGTAGGAAGTAATCTTGCAGGATCTCTTTCTAAGTCTTCTAACCAAATACCATCAGCATTAATTTTACCCTTAATATTACGGTCAGCAGAACAAGAAACACCAATACCAACTGGGCAAGATGCTGCATGACGAGGTAAACGAATTACTTTTACATCGTGAGTAAAATATTTACCACCAAATTGAGCTCCAATTAAACTCTCTTGACAGATTTTTTGGATCTTTTCTTCCCATTCAACATCACGGAAAGCCTGTCCACCCATATTACCTTCTGTAGGTAAATGATCATAATAACCAGCAGAAGCTTTCTTAACTGTAGCCATATTTACTTCAGCAGAAGTACCTCCTACTACAAATGCCAAGTGGTAAGGAGGGCAAGCCGCAGTACCAATTGTCATTAATTTATCTTTAACAAAAGCAGTTAAGCTTTCTTCGTTTAATAACGCTTTAGTCTGTTGGTATAAGAATGTTTTGTTAGCAGAACCACCACCTTTAGCCATAAATAGGAACTCATATTCACTACCTTTTTCAGCATAAATATCAATTTGTGCAGGTAGGTTTGTACCTGTATTCTTCTCCTCTGTCATTGTTAAAGGAACAACTTGAGAGTAACGAAGATTTCTGCTTTGGTAAGTATCGTATATACCTTTTGATAAGTGCTCGGCATCATTAGAAAAAGTAAGTACGTTTTCACCTTTCTTACCCATTACAATTGCAGTACCAGTATCTTGGCAACTTGGCAATTGTCCTTCTGCTGCAACTACAGCATTTTCTAATAATGTACGTGCAACAAAACGATCGTTGTCTGAAGCTTCTGGATCTTCTAAAATTTTAGCAACACTTTCTAAGTGTGCAGTTCTTAAATAGAAGGATACATCAGCCATTGCTTCTTTAGAAAGCAATTCTAATCCTTTAGGGTCAACCTTAATAAATGTTTTACCTTCTACTTCTATAGTAGAAACAAAATCTTTTGTTAGTAATCTGTACTTCGTAGAGTCTTTCTGTATTGGGAAAGGCTTCTGATAAAAAAAGTCGCTCATTTGTATCTGTCTAATTAAATATCTGTGTCGAATATGCTGATAATGGTTAAAAATTATCAGATAGACAAAAATACACACCGATAATGATTACATCAGTGAGATTAGTCATACTTGGTAAATAGATTTTAATGATTCTAATAAATTTTTGTATTCAAAACATCGAATACGTCTCAAAAATGAATATTTCGTAAAAAAATAAACGTTGATTCAACATTTTTTAATAATAATGTTATGCTTGCATAATAATTTTATTATATTTGGATAATGAATGTTATGCAAGCATACATTTTTAAGTGAAGAAATACTTTTGTAATACATACTTCAAAGGTAGATCTCTTGATAAAGCATCCAATAATCAACACATAAATAAGCTCATTAGAGTTAATGTTCATCCAATAACAACACATAACAATACAGATATAGAATTATGAATACTGTAACCAATAAGAAGGCAATCAAAGGTGGAGAATTTTTAATCCGCGAAACAGAAGCAAATGACATTTTCACTCCAGAAGAATTTTCGGAGGAGCAAGTAATGATGGCACAAGCCACTAAAGATTTTATTGATCAAGAAATTACGCCTAAGGCAAAAGAAATTGATGGTCATAACTGGGAATTGGTAGAAAATATTTTTGATAAGGCAGGTGAACTTGGCTTATTAGGTATTTCTGTTCCAGAAGAATTAGGTGGTTTAGGAATGAGCTTCAATACATCTATGTTGATTGCTGATGTATTTGGAGAAGCAGGTTCGTTCTCTACAACTTATGGTGCACATACAGGTATTGGTACATTACCAATTTTGTATTATGGTACACAAGAGCAAAAAGATAAGTATTTACCAAAATTAGCTACTGGTGAGTGGGCTGCAGCTTACGCACTAACAGAGCCAGATGCTGGCTCTGATGCAAACTCTGGTAAAACAAAAGCAGTTCTTTCAGAAGATGGTAAGCACTATCTTATTACAGGACAAAAAATGTGGATATCAAATGCTGGGTTTGCTGAACTATTTATTGTTTTTGCAAAAATTGGTGATGATAAAAACTACTCTTCATTTATTGTAGAAAAGTCGTTTGGCGGAATTACAATGAACGAAGAAGAAGAGAAATTAGGAATTAAAGGATCTTCTACTCGTCAGGTATTCTTTAACGATTGTAAGGTTCCTGTAGAGAACATGTTATCTGAAAGAGGTAATGGTTTTAAAATCGCAGTAAACATTCTAAATATCGGACGTGCTAAATTAGGTGCAGGTGTTTTAGGGGGATGTCGTGCAGTAATCAACCATTCAATCAGATATTCTAAAGAAAGAAAGCAGTTTAAACAACCGATCTCAAACTTTGGAGCTATCAAGCAAAAACTTGCTCAAATGGCAACAAAAACATACGTAATTGAGTCGATGTGTTATAGAGCTGGTCAAAATATAGAAGACCATACAGACGAGCTTTTAGCAAGTGGTATGGACGATGCAAAAGCAAAATTAAAAGGAGTTGAACAATTCGCTATTGAATGTGCAATTCTTAAAGTCTTCGGTTCAGAAGTCTTAGATTTTGTAGTAGATGAAGGAGTTCAGGTTTATGGTGGTATGGGCTTTTCTGCTGATGCACCAATGGAAAGAGCATATAGAGATGCTCGTATTTCTAGAATCTATGAAGGTACAAATGAAATAAACAGAATGCTTCTAGTAGGCATGATGATTAAACGTGCCATGAAAGGAGAACTTGATATTGTTTCTCCAGCAATGGATGTAGCAAAAGAATTAACAAGTGTACCTTCTTTCGAAACGCTTGATACATCTGTATTATTCACTACAGAAAAAGATATTTTAAAGCGCTTGAAAAAAGCAGCATTGATGGTAGCAGGTAGATCTGTACAGGTTTTTGAAGCTAAAATCAATGATCAGCAAGAAATTTTAATGAACGTTGCTGATATGCTAATTCAAATTTATGCTGCTGAATCTGCAATTCTTCGTACAGAGAAGTTAGTAGAAGAAAAAGGTGAAGCTGCAGCTAAGCAACAAATCAACATCTCTAAGATATTTATTCGCGAAGCAGCAGAAGCTGTAGCAGTATCTGGAAGAGAAGCAATTGCAGGTATTGCCACTGGCGATGAGCAACGTGTAATGTTGATGGGCTTAAAACGTTTTACAAAGTATGAATTAGAAAATGTTCATGCATTAAGAAGAGAGTTAGCTGATGAATTAATAGAGAAAGAAGCATATCCTTTCTTTGTAGTTTAATCAGAAAATAATAAAAGAAATTTGCCAAGAACTTCTTCTTTTTAGAAGAAGGGAAAGGTGAAATAGGACGATTAAATACTTGGTTACATGAAAAAAAGCCAACCTGTTTCGGGTTGGCTTTTTTATGTTTAAAGAGGTGGTGGTAATTAAATTGTTATGATTTTACTTGTGTAAGTGTTTATATTCGTGACATCTAACTCAAATTGTACTTCATAGTTATTAGAAAATCTGATAAAATGGAGGATTAGATAATTATAAAACCAAAACTAACAATGAAAATAATAGACCTCTCTAAACCAATTAAATTCAATAAAAAAGACCCTTGGTTTATGCGTGTGAAAATTAAGCACAAACCGCATAAAAAGGCAAAATGGTTAATCAGGCTATTTGGTTTACCTTTTAAATTATTTCCGAAAGGATTTACGGGTTGGGCAGATGATACTATAGAAAAAATGGGCGTTCATTCTACAACCCATATTGATGCCCCTTGGCATTACTCTCCAACCGTTGCAGGCGAAAAAGCAAAAACCATAGATGAAGTTCCTCTAGACTGGTGTTATGGAGATGGGATTGTAATTGATATGGAACATAAAGTAGATTTTGATCCAATTACAGTTACAGACATTAAAGAGTTCCTTACTGCTCAAAATCTAGTTTTAAAAGCAGGAATGATTGTTCTGATTAAAACAGGAAGAGACAAGTTTAACGGTACAGAAAACTTCCATAAAATTGGAACAGGGATGAGTGCAGAAGCTACTCATTTCTTAATCGATAGTGGAATTAAAGTAATGGGTATAGATAGTTGGGGTTGGGATTTACCCTTACCTTATCTAGTTGAGCAAGCAAAGAAAACTGGTAACTCAGAATTATTTTGGGAGGCTCATTTGGTTGGTCAAGAGAAAGAATATTGCCATATGGAACAATTGGTAAACTTAAATGCATTGCCTTATTCAGGATTTAAGGTAGCTGTTTTTCCACTTAAAATTGTTGGAGCATCTGCAGCTCCAGCTCGTGTAGTAGCAATGATGGAAGAGTAAATCAATTACTTTTTAGATGAAAATAAATTAAAACCTCCACTTTATTATTCGTAATAAGGTGGAGGTTTTTCTTCTTTGAGGACACTTATGCATTGATATACGTCTAAAAAAATCAATTATTTAAATTTAGCATGTTCACTTTTTAAATTATTGATTTATAGAGTTCTAAGTATTTTATTGATATGTCTTGTTCATTGTTTTTTTATAGCTGTAGCATTGATGTAGCACTACCAGAGAGTTCATGTAGCATTAGAATAATTGCATTAACACTCGTTTAGCACTTAAAATTGTGTGAGATCTGACGATAACTTTTTTATCAGAAACATGTCTGACAAAAACACGAAAAAATCTCAACACAGTAACATAACCAGCGACAAGGAAAAGTTACTTGAGATGATTGAAGTGCGAAAGAAGGAGACTGACGTACTTCAGAAGTTATTAAATCTATTGAAGATGAAATAATTTCTAACCAATTCAATTTTTAAACGCAAAACGGACTATCAATGAAAATTCATCTACTAAGAGTATTGACTTTCTTGATGTGTTTATTTTTTGGAGTATTAAATGCTTCAGAAAGTTATGCACAAACTCCTATTACTTTTTCTAAAGGAGTAGCTCAAGGAGTGATTAGAGTAAAGTTTAAAGAAGCCACAGATGCAAGGTTACAAATTGCACCAATGAACGGAGGTGTTGCCACTTTAGGTATTGCTTCTTTTGATGCAACTGCCCATCAATATGGTGCAGAAAATATGAAAAGGGTGTTCCCTTACAATGCTAAATTTGAACATAAATTACGTAAACATGATTTACATTTATGGTATCAAATGGATGTGCAATCTAATGTATCGTTAGATGCAGTTGTGCAATCTTTTTCAAGTTTGCCAGATGTAGAATTAGCAGAGACAATTAAGGAGAAACAATTAATTGAACCAGATGCTAAATTTGAACCAATTTCTAAAGATCAAATCCAAACATTATCGGATAACATGCCAGTTAATGATCCTTTGCTTCAGAAGCAATGGCATTACAATAATGATGGATCAAATACATGGACAAAAGGTGCTGATGTAAATCTATTTAAAGCATGGGAAACTACAATGGGCTCTAATAGAGTAATTGTTTCTATTCATGATGAAGGTATTGATGTTAACCATGAAGATTTAAAAAATAACATCTGGGTGAACGAAGCCGAATTAAATGGAGTTGAAGGAGAAGATTCTGATGGGAACGGTTACATAGATGATATTTATGGATGGAACTTTTCTTCGGCATCTGGAAATATTGCTGCTCAATCTCATGGTACACACGTTGGAGGTACTGTATCTGCAGTTAATAATAATGGTATCGGAGTAGCAGGTGTTGCAGGTGGAGACGGAACAAATCAAGGTGCTTTATTAATGTCTTGCCAAATACTTGGAGGACCGCTTATTGATATCACCAACTCTTATATTTATGCAGCAAATAATGGAGCAGTAATTTCTCAAAACTCTTGGGGGTATACTACAGAAGGATATTTTGATCAAGCAGTTTTAGATGCCATCGATTATTTTATTGCTGAAGCAGGAGATTATGAAGGAGCACCAATGAAAGGTGGTATTGTAATTTTTGCATCTGGTAATAGTAATCTTGATGGAAAATGGTACCCTGGGTATTATGAAAACTGCTTTACAGTAGCATCAACAGGACCAAATGATACAAAAGCTGATTACTCTAATTATGGTGATTGGATAGAATTATCGGCACCAGGTGGAGAAACAACTACAGGTCAAATTAATGGCGTATTATCAACTTTACCAGGAAATGATTATGGTTTTTTCCAGGGTACATCTATGGCTTGTCCTCATGTATCAGGTATTGCAGCTTTAGTTTTATCTCATTTAGGAGGAGAAACAATGACTCCATCTAAACTAAAAGCTCAGCTATTAAATGGTGTAGTAAGTATTGACGACTTAAATCCTAATTATATCGGGCAATTAGGTACTGGTAGAATTGATGCGTCTTTTGCTCTAAAAGAAAATGAAGGATTAATTCCTGATGATGTAACTTTATTTGAAGTAGCATATGCAGGTGTGGATCATATTGCTTTAAAATGGATTACACCTTCGGATGAAGATGATGGACAAGCAAGTACTTTTGAAATTTATTACAATGAAGGAGTATTTGATTTAGCATCAGCTACAAAAGTTGTTGTTAATTCAGCAAGTGGATTGGGAGAGTGGAATGAGTATAGATTAAATGAACTTGCTGCAGAGACAGAATATTCATTTGCCATTTTAGCAAAAGATAGATGGGGAAATGAATCAGCTTTATCTTCTTCTATTGTAGGTGCAACAAACTTAGGGCCTAAGCTTACATTTTCTAAATCTTCATTATCTATCACAGCTGATTTAGTAACTTCTACAACTGCTTCTGATGAGATTATATTTCTTAATGAAGAAGAAGGCAAATTAATTTATTCTTTAGAGGCAAGATATAAAAATCACTACCCAAAGAATTATGCAACGTTATCGGCAGGTGCACTTGTAGAACCTTCTAATGTTGGACGAGAGGTTTATCCTCAAATAGATGTAATGTCATTAAATGATCATGCTGAATTAGAAGAGTTTGAAGATCAGTATTTAGAATACTGTAACAAATGGTTCTCTCCTTCATTCTTTATAGGAGATAATGATCTAGCAAAATCAAATACTGCAGCCGTAGCGTATATTGCTCCAGAAGGTGGTTTTAACCTTACAAATTTTGAGATTTTCTTGAATGATCTTACTGAAGGTACTACCAAAATACAGGTGTATCAAGGTAATATTTTGAGTTCAGCAACTTTAAAATGGGAGCAAGAATTAGAACCACAAAAAAGAGATATTCATTACTTTAATTTAGAAGAACAATTATTTTTCTCTGAAGGTGAAGTATTTTGGTTGGTAGCAAGAATACCTGCAGGAAATAAATATCCTCTTGTAATAGGTGAATATAATTTCACAACTGAGGGAGAAGATAAAATGTTCTACAGTGATGATGATGGGAAATCGTGGTCTTATTTAGTAGATGCAGTATATGATAAAACACAATCATTTTTATTCTCAGCAATTAGTAAAAATCCTTCTGTAGGTGAATTTATTACATTGGCTCCCGCTTCTGGTGATGTTTTAGGGAATTCAGAACAAACGATTATAGCAACTGTAGACGCCTCTACGTTAGTAAATGGATCTTATACTTCTGTATTATTTGTAGAATCAAATGACCCTGTAGAACCACTAAAGAAATTGAATATTTCTACGAAAGTAGAAGGTCATACTTCGGATATGAAAACGTTTGATATTGTTGATTTCGGAAGTGTTCAGGTAGGGCATGAAAAAGAATTAATAATTGAAGTAGCAAACTATGGTTATGGTATTTTCAAATTAGCAAATAATGTAACGTTAGAAGGAAGTACATCATTTGAATTGACACAAAAACCTTATACTTTCTATGCTAGAAAAGTAAATCAAATTACTTTAAAATATACACCTACTCAAGCAGGTACTGAAACTGCAAAGTTTGTTTTTACAGATAATACTTATGGAGGATCATTTGAAATTAATCTAACAGCAGTTGGTATTGAACCGTCTAAAATAGAGGTTACTCCGGTAGAGCAAGCTTACACTCTTCCTTTAGGAGGAACTGATACAGGATTATTTACAATCAATAATTTAGGTAATTATCCATTGCAATATTCTATTCCTCTTTATGATGAAGATAGAGAAGAAGGTGTTCATCGTTTTGGTTACTCATGGGATTTAGTTTCAGATAATTTTGTTTGGGAAGAATTAGAAGGTCAAGAAGATGTTCTTGATTTTACTCAACAGTTTAAAGATAATTCATTCTTAGATTTTATTGATGTTGAACTAGGATTTGAATTCCCTTTCTTTGATACTCTCGTAAATGAAATGCATGTTTCTCATGTAGGTATGATTGCTTTAGATACCAAAGATCCGGTGAATGGTAGTTGGGGTAAGCTATTAGGCTCGAATTTTACTTCTAACGGGTATGTAGCAGGTTTATATTTATATACTAATATTGGGCTTGATACTAAATTTCTATATAAAAGATTTAGTAACTATGTGATCATGGAATACAAAAACTTGTATTCTAAGCCAGAAGAAGATGATTTTAATGAATCACATAAAATTACGTATCAAATAGTACTCTATGCTGATGGTAATATTGAATATAGATATCAAGATGTTTGGGGAATCAGAAATTCTAATGCTCCATTTATTGGAGTGGAAAGTCCAGATAAAAAAGATGGTTTTTATATCTATGAAAACTCTCTGCAACCTGAAAAATTATTTTCTTCTAAGAATTCTAATGTAACGATTAAAGTAAATCATCCAGGTAGAAAAATAGCTAGAAATTTAAGTAGTGTAAAAGGTGTAGTTCCTGTTGGACAATCTGTAGATATTACTTATGATGTAGTTACAGAAGGTTTAGACGAAATGAGAAACACTCAAAATGTATCCATCTTTACTAACGATCCTTTAACACCTCTTGCACACTTTACTTTACATGCAGATGTAATAAGTGGTGGAGAAGCAATTGTAACGACAACAAGAGATGACTTACCGTTCGGAGATGTGTACAAAACAGCGTCACCATCAACGGTTGTAATGTTTAGGAACCAAGGAAATAAGCCTATTAATTTTACTTCTGCGGTTGTAGAAAATGGATTATTTACAGTAGATAAAAATACATTTACTATTGACCCTCGTCTTTCAGAAACACTAAAAGTATCTTTTACAGCAACCGTAGATGGTCCTTTAGAAGATAATCTTATTGTAACAGATGAATTAGGAACTGTATATACATTCCCAATTACAGCAAATGTTATCCACGCACCAATGATTAATGTTGATAACTCAGAGCGTTTTTTCACATTAAATGCAGGTGAAAGTGATCTATTATCAATAATTGTTGATAACTCAGCAGGTGAAGCAGACCTTGAAGTATTACCATTGGGATCTCATTGGTTATATGAGCAAAAAGAAATTCAGCCGGCAAGTGTTATTCCAAACTATTCTTATGCTTGGAAAGATAACATGAAAGAATTGTCAGGTTTTGAAGATCTAGAATCTCCTTCTTATCAATTTATTGATATCACAAAGAATGGTGAAAAAATAGATATTGAACTTGATGATTATTGGAAACCAGTAAAACTACCATTTACGTTTGAATATTATGGTATTAATTATGATAGTGTTTACATTGGTATTCATGGTCAAATAAGCTTTAATTATTATAACGGTGCACCTTTAGGTGATAAAATTTGGTATCCTTTAGAAATACCTTTTGCTCCTGATATTAATAATATTGTAACACCATTATGGATGGCAGGTGAAACAGATTATTATGATGAGAATCCAAATAAAGGAATTTGGTATTATGAAGATGAAGAGAAGTTTGTTGTAACGTATGAACGTTACCAACATTTTGGTAATATTATGGGAGGTCATGCTACTGCAGAAACGGTTTTCTATAAAGATGGAAGAATCAAAATGCAGTATAAGACTTGGAATCAAGATGGTGTTGACTTCTGGAGTAAATGGTTAACAATTGGTTTAGAAAACCACGATGGTACGGAAGGTGTGATGGTTAATTTTTACCGTTCATATATTAGAGATGGTTTAGTAATTGAATATACACCAACTGAGAAAACGATTATTCCTGCAGGAGAGTCTAAAACATTAAACTTTGCTGTTGATGCGGGTAATTTATTAGATGGTCAATATAAAACAACATTAGCTTTACAGAGTGAATCTCCAAATAATGAAAAAGTAGAAGTTCCAGTAAATCTTACTGTTAATGGTATTGCTATACTTCAATGGGATAAAGAAGTAATTGATTTAGGCGATTTACTTTGGTCACAAGGACAATCTTTAGAAGTAATTCTTAATACACAAAATATTGGTACAAAAGGGTTAGATCTTATGGAGATGAAATCCATAAAAGGAACAAATCCAACAATTGAGATTTGGGGTTATAACTTAGATTGGGATGGAAATCCATTTGGAGATCCATTATGGAAAAATACGGCTTTCTTTGATCCAATGTGGGCTCCATGGCCAGGTATTGCTCCTTCTGAAAATCTTTCAACTAGAATTTCAGTTTCTCCAATAGAAAGTGGTGTATTCTTAGACTCTATTATTGTAAATGATAATATGGGACTAACAGATACTTTAGTGATTAGAGCAAATTTAATCTTACCTCCTAATATGGAAATAGCAGCAGATACTATTCATCAAGTTTCATTTGATAACCAATCAGTTATTATGGATGAAATAGTGGTTAGTAATGTTGAAGGAGCTTCAGATTTAGCTTATTCAGTTGAAGTAGAATACCCTAGACAAGGTATGATTAATAGTACTTCTATATTAAATACTGAAAATATAGCTACTCCACTTTCAGCTTCTCGTTTGCAATCAGTTTCATCAGGAATTGGAGTATTAAATACAGAATTTGATGATGAGATCAATTATTTCAAAGGTTATGAAAAAGCTGGAGGAATTGGTTATGGAGCAAATGGCTTTAGTACATTAACAAAGTTCAAAGCACCTAACACAGGGTTTAACTTATCTCATGTTTCTACATGGTATGTTCCTGCAGGTTTAGCAAATGCTGAATTAATGATTACAGTTGGTGTTGGTGATATTGACAATCCTACTGTTTTACATCAACAGTCATTCTTAACAGAAACAGCTTTTGATGATCTAGAAGGTAGTTTACTAACATTTGAGTTAAATAAAGCTATACAATTTTACCCAGGTGAAACGATTTATATGATTATTACATATCCATTTGGTCCTGCTAGACCTCAAGGTTTTGTAGAGTCAGCAGAAACTATGTCTGATATTTCATATATAGAAGCAAATGGTACATGGTTAGATGTAACAACAGATAATAGATTCCCATTATTACTATGGATGAATGCTTTACATCAGTCAGCAAAGATTGCTCCTTGGGTTACTTTATCTTCTTTTGAAGGAACAGTTACAGCAGGAAGTTCAGAAAAAATTGATGTTACTTTTAGTCCATCAAATACTATTTCTTCTTATGAAGAAGCAATGTTTAAATTTATGAGTAATGATAAAACTGCTGAAGTAGAAGTAGTTGTTACTTCATTAACATCAAACACTGCTCCTGAATTTATAGAATTACCATCAATGGTAGAAATGGACGAAGCATCTGAGAAAATGATTAAGGTAGTAGCTCATGACATAGAAGGTCATGCTATAACATTTAATATTGAGGAGAATGTTTTAGTAAAGAGTACATCAACAAGCAATGATACTTTATTTATCAATTTAACAACAGATTATGAAAGTGCAGGTGATTATGTATTGGATGTAACTGCTACAGATGAGCATGGCGTATCGACTTCAACTCAAATAGAGGTACTTGTTAGTGATGTAAATAGAGCACCAATTGCTATTGAGCAAGATACATTGTTCTTATTCTTAGATAATACACCTACTTTCCTTGATCCATCAGTAATATTCTCTGATGAAGATGAAGATGCATTAACTTTTGGAATTGCTGCTTCTGATGATGGAAAAGTAATGGCATCAATGTCTCAAGGGCAGTTTGCAATTCTTGGCTTAGTAGAAGGTGTTACAGAAGTAGCATTAATAGCTACAGATGTACATGGTGCTTCTGGAATGACAATGCTTGTTGTTGATGTATCTGAAAAAGATGTAGTAGAGGAAGAGGAAGAAGAATTACCAACGGCTGTTGATAAGGATATCTTAGAAAAAATTAATCTAAGAAATTATCCAAACCCAGTAATTAATAAAACAACTTTTACTTTTACTTTACCTCAACAAGGTGATGTAGTTATTCAGATTTTTAATTTGAATGGAGTAGTTGAAAAAATAATTTCGATGGGTACTTTAAGTAATGGAAATCATGAATTAAATGTAGATTTAGCACCACTATCTAATGGTATTCATATCTATACAATATCAATAAATGGTACTGTAAAAACATATAATAAATTGATGAAAAAATAATTGAATTTAAAATGAATAATGAATAGAGAAGTCTATTCTTGAAACCACCAAGGTATTACTTTGGTGGTTTTTTTAATTCTTTATTCCATCAATTATTAAAGATGTAAAGTTTGGTTTTCCATCAGAATTACGTCGGTCATTATTTAATGAACGCTGGATATATCCATTTTCTTCTTTCCATGGATTTTGATGAAACTGATGTGATTCATCAAAATATTCAAGCCTTCTTGTGGTGAAACCAGCTTCTTGCAACATTTTTTCTAGGCTTTGATAATTATAAAGAATTTTATGATCATCAGCACCTGCACCCGTTCCTCCAGGCTCTACTTTTTTTATATAATCAGCACTTTGATGATAACCATCTGGAACTGCAATTCTTAAGATACCTCCTTTCTTTAGGTAAGAAAAGCAATTAGAAGCAGCAATTAAACCTTCTTTTGGATGAAGATGTTCCCAAACATGTTCTCCTAAAATATTTTTAATAGATCCTCTGTTGAAGTAGCTTTCCCAATCTTTTTCTTTTAGAATATTTAGAGCATGTATATCACTAGGTATCCAACCTTCTTGGAAAATATAAGAACTTCCAACAACCAATTTAGGGTTAGACTGATTAATTAATCGATACCTTAATTTAAGCTGTTCGTAGATAGAAAGGACTTTAGAATAGAGAGGGCTCATTTTAATGGATTAATGTTAATATTAAAAGTATTACAGTAATATACTAAAAATGAAAGTGACAAAAAGTTTTTTACTTAAAAAATTTATCGGGGTAATTCATTAAAAACAATTCTGATTTAGCTCTTGTAATAGCAGTATATTGCCACCTTATAAAATCAGTATCTACCATATCGTCTCTAATAAAACCTATATCTACAAATATAGCATCCCATTGCCCACCCTGAGATTTATGACATGTTAAGGCATAAGAAAATTTTACCTGTAAGGCATTCAGATATTCATCTTCTCTAATTCTTTTTAGTCTTATTCTTTTATCTGCAATTTCTGAATGTTCTTCTAAAACAGCATTGTATAATTTTCTATTTTCTTCTCTTTCTAACTGAGGAGTAAAAGAGTGCAATGTATCTAAAATAATTTTAGCTTCAACAGTGGGGTGGTCTGCATAATCAAGAAGTCTGAAACGGATATCACAAAAACGGAAACCATACTTCTCTTCTACTCCACCAACACTTGTCACCTCAATAAATTCACCATTTGCAAGAAAACCGGCAGGGGAATCATCATCTAACCAAAAATAATTATTTCTAACAATCATAAGATAATCTCCAGCATCAAGCTCTTCTTCTCTATAATGAATTTGCCTTCTTATATATTGGTTGTATTGTGTTGCGGCTCTATTTGAACGCGTAATAATTACAGTATTTTCGATGCCGTATTTATCATATCCATAGAGTAAACCATCTTCTAATTTGTCTGATCCCATTTTGTAAATATCAGAAAAAGGGGAAGTAGTAAACTTTATATCTTGTTGCGAAATTAAAGCATTCCTTAGTGTTGTGGCATTGTATAAAATTCCAGACTCAGAAGCCTGTCTAACTACCTCTGTAAGCTCTAAGCTTTTTACATTTAAGCGAAATACATTTTGTAAATACACCTCGTCTAAAGCAGGACTAATTTCTTGTTTTACGGGAGGAAGCTGAGCAGAGTCTCCTACTAGAAATAATTTATTATTAGATTTTGGATCTTCAAATACATAATTTATTAATGATGATAATAAACCTTCTCCACCAGGATGAGACTGATCGTCTACCATAGAAGCTTCATCTATTATATAAACAGTATTTTGAGCCGTATTTTTTTGTCGTTGAAATTGAAGAATACCTGTATCAGGATCTTCACTTTGATTAAAAATGATACGATGGATAGTAAATGCTTTTCTTTTGGCATAAGAAGACATCACCTTAGCCGCTCGCCCCGTAGGTGCCAACATAATCGGCTTATAACTATAGAACCGTAGAATGTTAGAGAAAGCAGTTAATACAGATGTTTTACCTGTACCGGCATAACCTTTTAATAAAAATGTATTTCTACGTGTACTTTTTTCTAAAACAAAATCATCGAGTAACTCGAAAAGCGTTTTTTGCCCATTTGTAGGTTCAAAAGGGAATGAGGCACTTATACGTTCTGAAGGTGTGATCATTACTGTATTCTAGTTATATTTAAGAAGCTCTCATAGCTTCAACAGGGTCCATCTTTGCAGCAGATATTGCTGGAGCTAAACCCGAAATAATACCAACAAAAGCAGAAATACCTAAGCCAATAATTAAGTTTTGAAAGTTTAATGTTATCACAAAAACTTCTGTAGAAAGTAACGATAGTAAGGAGACTAGAAATAAACCACCAATACCACCAAAGAAACTTAAAAACATAGATTCACATAAAAACTGAAGTAGAATAAAGTAGTTTTTAGCACCAAGTGCCTTCTGAATTCCAATTTGGGATGTTCTTTCTTTTACCGATACGAACATAATATTGGCAATACTAAAGCCGCCTACAAGTATAGAAAACATACCAATTATTCCTCCAGCAATTTTTAAGGATCCAGTTATTTTATCAATAAATTCTACAATAGCATCTGTTCTATTTAATGCAAAGTTGTCATCATCTTTAGGTCGTAAGCCTCTTTTTATCCTTAGTAACCCTCTTAATTCTGCTAGAATTTCTCCCATATCAGTATCACGATCGTATCCTTTTGCAATTAGATTAGTAGAAACCCATCTGCCTTTAGAGGCGTAAATTTTTATAAAAGAATGATATGGAATTAAAACGAGTTCATCGTTACTAGGTGTAGGTATTAAACTTTCACCTTGTTTTTCGAAAATCCCAATTATTAAAAATTTTTGTCCTTTTGTTTTAATCATTTTCCCTAAAGCATCACCCCTTGGGAATAATTGTTTGGCTACCTCAAAACCAATAACTGCTTTTTGTACACCAGAAGACATTTCGTTTGTAGTGAAGTATCTACCATCTCCAATAGGCATAGAATTGATTTTATTGTACTCATAAGAAGCACCCACAATTTTGCCATCTTCAAAACTATTATTTCTGTATTGAAAAGTATTGCCACCTTTTGCTTCATAAATAGCAATGGATTTAACCCACTTTGCATTCTCTTGAATAAATTTATACTCACTTTCATTAGGGCTAGGTCTTCTGTAGTATTTCCACCAAGGATACTCCCCTTCTCCAAAAGAAAAAGGCCATTTACCAACATAAACAACTTTATCACCAAAAACAGAAAGGCTACCCTGTATTCCGTTGTTGAGTGCATCTACCAAAGTGAATATGGCAATAATTGCAAAAATACCAATCGTAACTCCTAGTAATGAGAGGATTGTTCTTAGTATATTTTCTTTCAGTGCATGTACTGCAAACCGAAAACTTTCAAAAAAAAGTCTTAGAAAAAGCATGTTTATCGAAAAAATGATAGAAAATTGATAATAAATCCTGTATCTAAAAGATTGTTTGGAAATTATCTAATCTTTATTTGTTAAATTTACTGTCTTGATTTTCAAGGTACGCATTTTGTGTGTATTAAGTAAAGTTAAGATATATATCGATATTTATAGATAGAATATAATACGTAATTTCATTCCATGAAGCTATCCCAATTTCAGTTTGATCTACCAACAGATCTAATCGCTCAATATCCAGCGGAAAATCGTGATGAGTCTCGTTTGATGGTACTTCACCGTGCTACAGGCAAAATTGAACATAAAATGTTCAAAGACATCGTAGATTATTTTGATGAGGGCGATGTTTTGGTAATGAACAATACCAAAGTTTTCCCTGCTCGCCTTTATGGTAATAAAGAAAAGACAGGTGCTAAAATTGAAGTTTTCTTACTTCGTGAACTAAATAAAGAATCTCATTTATGGGATGTTTTAGTTGACCCTGCTCGTAAAATTCGTGTAGGTAATAAATTGTATTTCGGTGATGGTAGCTTAGTTGCTGAAGTTATTGATAATACAACTTCAAGAGGTAGAACTATTCGTTTCTTAGTAGATGGAGAAGATGAAGAATTCTACAAAACAATTGAGGAATTAGGAGAAACACCTATTCCAAGAGATTTAGAACGTGAAGCGGAAGCTTCTGATAGAGATCGTTACCAAACAATATTCGCAGAAAAGAAAGGTGCTGTTGCAGCTCCTTCTGCTGGTTTACACTTTACACCTCAAATTGCTAAACGTTTAGAAATTAAGAGTGTAGAAATGACTCCAATTACACTACATGTAGGCTTAGGTGCTTTTAGAGATGTAGATGTGGAAGATTTGACAAAACATAAAATGGACTCTGAACACTACGAAGTAGACGGAGAAACTGTTACTGTGGTAAACAAAGCATTAGAAGAAAAGAAGAATATTTGTGCTATTGGTACAACTGCACTTCGTTCTCTTGAAACTTCTGTTTCTGCATCAAATACATTAAAAGCAAATGAAGGCTGGACAGATAAATTTATCTTCCCTCCTTACGACTTTAAAATTGTATCTTCTATGGTTACTGGTTTTCATAAACCAAAATCTACATTATTAATGATGGCTGCTGCTTTTGGTGGTTACGATTTAATGATGCAAGCTTACGAAGAAGCAATAAAAGAAAAGTACCGTTTCTTAAGTTACGGTGATGCAATGTTGATTCTTTAATAAGAATAATAGTGTAAATTAAACATACAATAGAGCGTGTAGATTTAGATTTCTATAACCTTTATTGTATGTTTTTTAAAAAAATGTAAAAAAATATCTCTTTAAGGGAAACCTTAATGAAGTTAAACCGTATATAGAATGACCAAAGTTGACGTTAATGTTGTACAAGAAAATGATTACACTTTTATTGATGTCGTCGGTGAATTAGATGCAAGTTCTTCTGTTGATTTAGATACAACACTTCAAGAATGCATTGATCGTGGCGATAAGAAGTTATTAATCAATTGCGCAGGGTTAACATACATTTCTTCTGCAGGTATTGGTGTTTTTACATCTAGATTAGATGAAATAGAAACAGAAAAAATCGGAATGGTACTCTACAATGTAGGAGCCAACATTAGAAGTGTATTAGAAATCTTAGGTGTAGATCAATTTTTAAACTTGGCAGCAAATAAAGAAGAAGCCACAAAAATTATTCAAAGCAGTAATGTTTAGAACCAAAGTTAACTGTGAAACCGCCAATTTACATACGATACGAGAGTTTATACTTTCGTCATTGGAGGGATACAGTGTACCTATTTCTAAACGAGACATGATTGTTGTAGCTGTAGATGAAGTTTGTGCAAATAGAATGATCCATTCTAACAACTGCGATGCTACCAAAGAAATTGAAGTGACCGTAACAACAACTATTGATACAAAAGGTGTTGTTATTGAGATTAAAGACGACGGAGAAGCTTTTGATATTAAAGCCTATCAATCCCCAACTATTAATGATGTAATAAAAGAACACCGTAAAGGTGGAATGGGATTAAGATTAGTAAAAAATATTATGGATGCAGTTCAAGTTGTACAAGTTGGAGACCATCAAGTCTGTAGGCTAGTTAAACAGCTTTGAATTCATTTTAAAAGAAAAGAGACATTGAAAAATGTCTCTTTTTTTTATTTTTATAATTTGTTTCGACTAAAATTTTTATAAAATAATTTTTTGATCTTACATTTGTTCGGTTACTCCTTATTTCTAGGTACATTCTGTACCTAAAGTGCATTAACCAAGAAAAAAAATAGAAGATCTTTTTGAGTTATATCGCCATGAAAGAAGTTTTGCTTAGTAATGTTCGAGTTTCAAACGCAACATCACCTTACCATAATAAAAGTGTATCTATCTTAATTAAAGATGGAACTATCCAAACAATTTCAACTTCTAGTATAGATGCACCTAATGCAGAGAATATTGTAGGAGACAACCTTTGGGTTTCTACAGGATGGTTTGATATGAGGTCTTCACTTAATGAGCCAGGAGAAGAATTTAAAGAGGATATAGCTTCTTTATGTAAAGCAGCAGCTTTTGGCGGTTTTACGGATGTAGCAACATTACCAAATACTAAACCTGTTATTCAATCCAAAGAAAGTATTCATTTTGTAAAGCAAATGAGCTTATTTCAACCTGTACAATTGCATCCTATGGGTGCACTAACTAAAGATTGTAAAGGAGAGGAAATGAATGAGGTGACAGATATGCACAATGCAGGAGCAGTAGCTTTTACAGATGGAACTCATTCTTCTTGGCATTTGGGCGTGGTTAAAAGAGCTATTATGTACATGCAAGGTTTTGATGGTCTTATGATTGAATTAGCTGATGAAAAGACGCTAAATAATGATGGGCATATGAACGAAGGTATTCCAAGTACTTTGATGGGTACAAGAGGTATTCCTAATGTTGCAGAATGGCTGGCTATTCAAAAAATTATCTCTTTACTAACTTATACAGGTGGTAGAGTACATTTTGCAAATATTTCTGCAGCTGAATCTGTAGATTTAATTCGCAAGGCAAAAGCAGAAGGCTTAGAAGTAACTTGTGATATTGCTGCACATCAGGTAGCATTTACAGACGAAGACCTTTCTGACTTTGATACTTTTAAGAAAGTGATTCCTCCGTTTAGATCAAAAAATGATATAGAAGCAATTTGGGAAGGACTTAGAGATGGAACAATTGATGTAATTGTATCATCACATACACCTTTAGATACAGAATCTAAACGTTTAGAATTTGATTTAGCTGATGGTGGTATTTTAGGTTTAGAAACAGCTTTTGCTTCTATCATTTCAAATTTACCAAAAGATATTTCTGTAGATCTTATCATTGATAAATTGACAACATCACCTAGAAAAATTTTAAAGATTGAAGAACCAAAATTAGAGGAAGGTGCAAAAGCTTGTCTTACAGTATTCGCTCCAGAAACTTCTTGGACTTTTACAGAAAATGATATTCAATCGAAATCAAATAACTCTCCATTTATAGGCAAAGAATTAAAAGGTAAAGCAATAGCGATTGTCAACAAAGGACAATTGGTGAAGGCTTAGTTTCCTTTTTAAAAGATATATTGAAAACACCATTACGAATGTTTTAGAGCATTTGTGGTGGTGTTTTTTTGGATATAAAAAGCAATCACTGCCCCAATAAATAGAGCTAAAATATCTTTGAAGTCAAATACGCCTAGAAAAGGGATAAAATAACTTAAAGCCTCATGTAGTGAAAGTAAAACAAAGGAGATAATAACATCTAGTTCTTTTGTTTTCTTTGTCATTGTTTTTGATAGCATCCAGAAAAAAACACAACCTATTGGTATGAAAAATAGATTACTAGCCATATCTGCTAAACCAAAATCATTAATATTATTTGTATAAATATAGGGTCGGTAATAATTGTTTAAAATGAAAGCAATACTGAAAAACAGTATAAAAAAGAAGAAGTAATAGCTTTTAAATTTCATTTTTTATCAATAGTGTCCTAAACGTTTTCAAATTCCAAAAAAATGCACGTTTCAGCTATTGTCAGTCTATAAAATCAATCAATATTAAAATAAATCCCCTTGTACATATTTTGGTCTAGGTTTCGGAGGATCTTCAAAAGGTTTATCTAACCATTTTTTGAGATCAATTTTAACGAATAAATTGAGTCTTATGAATGCGATCAAGTTAGATAACCTCCACTCAAATTCACCTATCGATTTGAGGTATTTTAGAATTAATATTGTGATTAAAGCCGTCCAAATTTGAATCATTACAGCATTTTCACTTGTTCCGATAAAAGATTTAATATGTAGAAGCTGTTTAATTTCTCGAAAGAAGATTTCAACCTGCCATCTACTCTTATAAAGCTCACTTATTGTGTTTGCTGTCCAAGACATTTGATTGGTGATTAGTTCTATCGTTTGGTTATTCTCATCATTCCAAATCACAACACGTCTAGGTTTTTTAGGATATTTAGTACTTGTTTGAGTTCCTGTAACTTCAATTAGTTCATCCTTTAGGATATACTGATGTCTATTCTCTGGTAATTCTAATTCTTTAATTGTTTTAAACTGTAAGTTTTCTTTATGTCTTATGACGAAGAAGACTCCTTTGCTGTCCCAAACGTTTAATAAAGAAAAATCATTATAATATCTATCGGCAACAATCACGCTATTAGCAAATAAAGGTATCTCATAGGCTCCTTTGTTATCAGCTGTTTCACCATTAGAAACATTTACATAAGCAGGTAAATTACCATCATAATCTAAAAGTGTGTGGAGTTTTATAGCTCCTTTAGTGGTCTTGTATTTCACCCAATCAAAAAGATTTAAACACAGACTAATGGTTGAGGAATCCAATAGGAATATCTTAGATTTTATACGGAATTTAGTTTGCTTAAAGCCTGCTTGCTGCCCTAATTGAGTAAGTAGCTTATAATAATACTCCCTAAACAAAGTCCAATCTCGGTTCTTGTTTTGGTAACTAATCGTTGATTTAGATGGAGACATTTGTATACCTAAATGATTAAGATTACCAGTTGCTGACCTCAAACCATTACTGATATCACGAATAGATTGGCTTTTTACAAATTGACAAAAAAGCATAGAGACCAAGTGAGTCCAACTTGTAAAGCCTTTTTGATGTTTATCAGTTTTCTTTTCTGTAACTAATTTTTTGAAAGAATTACGGTCATGTTTTGAGACTATTTGAGAGAATAAATTTACCTTTGATATTTGTGAGAATTATATTTTCGTTGTTGTAACTCAAAGGTAATTGAGATACGTAAATTATTCTCACACTTTTTTAAACGTTTAGGACGCTATTGATTTTTTATTAAGTATAATTTTATATATCAGATATAGTATTACAATCTCAAATAGCGTAGTGAGTATAATTAAGTTACTCATTTCAGGAAGAAAAGTATGATCTACTTCAGTTAATAACATTGCTTTTAAGCTTTTTCCACTTCCTTCGAAATTAAAAATGACTCCTTGAATAAGATTCCAAGACCAATGCATTCCAATAGCTGTTGAAATACTTTTTGACCAAATAGTAGCTAAGAAGAGGCTGATAGCAGAAATAAAAATTAGTATTTGTAATTTAGGGAATTGATCAAAATTCAAATGAAGAATCCCAAATAATAATGAAGTACTAACTCCAATCATAGTTAGCTTTCTTAAAGAGAACTTCTTTTTTAGGTTGATATAGTTTCTTAAAGGTAAATATCTAAATAATAATTCTTCTGCTACAGCTATAAATAAGCTATATCTTGCTCCTTTTAATAGATCAGAATAATTAAAAGTATCATTTATAGCTATATCCTTAAAATCAATTTCAAACGAAATAATTATGCAAAAAGAAATACAAGCCAATATACAGCCAATAAGGAAGTTTAATAGGGTTTGCATAATTTAGTTTTTATTCAAATTAAAGGCTTACCTCTTGATATGATAATATTGAATCAATTTTATATTGCCAATACATTTGTTGACTTCTTAACAAACTATGCTTTGTTTCATTGTCATATTTTTGTTGTTCTTTATTATGTTCAATATTATAATTCATGAGAAGCTGAAGTACATCTTTTCTAGAAATGGTTTTTTGTTGACTTAGCTGTTCATTTAATTTTCGAGCAAAGATTTCTGTTATATTAAAATGATATTGTTCATGTTCTAATATATATGATGAGTTTGTAGATGTTATATCACTCCAATTTACCCAAGAAAGAGTCTGATTTTGTATCGCCTTTGCAGAGTAGTTAGGTTTTTTAGAAGAGTCAAATTCTAATTTTATTTCACAAAGAATTCCAGCAGAATATTTTGAAAATGGTCTAGAAACACCTTTGAAATGGTTCCATTTTAACGATTGCCATTCATTAAACTTTTCTTTTTTATAAAAGTTATTAGAAATCAGTTTGTAAGAGAAGAAAACGGTAGAAAATATTGTGATGGCAAGTATTTTTATTCTTGTAATAAGTGACATCTAATAAGATTGATAAATGAAATAAAAAAACTAATTATTAATTCAACGAGAATGAACAAAATCACTATTCCAACGAACGTGAGAATAGTGTTTGAAAATTTAATAGTAGAAAAAGAATTATCGAAAAAAAAACCTATAATTAGAAAAGAAAAAAAGCTAAAAAACACATCATTAACTACTCTACTTATTATATTATATATTTTTTTGTGTTCAATAGAGTTTATCACGGTTAATTTCTTATAAAAAGAAAAAATGGCTTAAAGTTTTAGTTTTGTAGTTCCTACACAAACAAAACTATTATAACCTTAGCCATTTTGGATAAAATTAATTCATTAACCTCATTAACTCAAACGGAATTTGATTTTTTATTGAAAGAGTTTTCATATCAAGTTGAAATGAAAATTTCTAACTACACATTAAAAGGAAAGAAAAGAGCTTATCCAAAGTTTAAAGAATCTCGTCTTTCAAGTCTTTATGGTAGTTCCAAAAAATTAGAATTCATTCTAATCTATCTAAAAGAACATCCTAGA